>NZ_CATXCO010000087.1:0-8950 GCF_958366745.1 uncultured Romboutsia sp. | reverse complement strand
AGATATTAGATATTAGATATTAGATATTATTCTACGAAAAAATATAGTTTGATAGAAAATATAAAAATACGTTAAATATAGATTAGTATAATGAATTATATACTATAATATAAAATAAATAAAATAATTTAGATTATTATTTAAAATAAACAATACTAATAAAGTATAAAAAACAAAATGTATTAAATATTATAAATGCAATATATATTTTAAAAAATTACAAAAAGTATATATATAATATAAAGTATATTTAGTGAAAGTGTATATCATATTTGAAAGAAGGTGACTATTATTCAACTTAATCCTAGGCAATTAAAAATAATAGACATAGTAAAAGAAAATGAACCTATAACAAGTGAGAGTATAGCTTCTATCTTAAATGTAACTCGTGCTACATTAAGATCGGATTTAGCTATTCTTACGATGACAGGTATATTAGATGCAAGACCAAAGGTTGGATATTTCTACTCAGGCATAAGTGGTGCTAGTTTAGTAGGTAATAAAATAAAAGATAAAAAAGTAAAAGATATAATGAGTATGCCTGTAGTTATAAAGCAAGATACAAATATATACGATTCTATAGTTACAATGTTTTTATCTGATGTAGGTAGCGTATTTATAATAGATGAAAATGAAAATTTATGTGGTATAGTATCTAGAAAAGATTTATTAAAAGTTACAATAGGAAGTGCAGATATAAATAAAATGCCAGTAGGTATGATAATGACTAGAACTCCTAATGTTATAACTACAAATAAAGAAGATGATGTAGTATTAGCAGCTAAAAAGATAATAGAGCATGAAGTTGACTCTATTCCAGTAGTTGAAATTAATGAAGAGGATACAAATCAGATTAAAGTAATAGGTAGACTATCTAAGACTAATATAACGAAATTATTTTTAGAGATAGCTGATAATTAAGGAGGAATAGATGGATAATTTAATTATATATGTCATATCAGACTCAGTTGGGGAAACTGCACAACAAGTTACAAAAGCTGCATTGTCTCAATTTAATGCTGAAAATGATTGTGAAATAAGAAGGTTTCCATATGTAGCTGATGAGAAGTTTTTAATGGAAGTTTTAGAAAGTGGTAAAAATGAAGGAGCTATAATAGTATATACTTTAGTTTCAGAAAATTTATTAAATATAGCTAAGAACTTCTGTGATAAAGAAGAATTAAGTCATGTAGATTTAATGACTCCTTTACTTAAGCAAATATCAAATAAAACTGGTGTAAAACCGAAAAGAGAACCAGGAATTATAAGAAAATTAGATGAAAGCTATTTTAAAAGAGTTGAAGCTATAGAATTTGCAGTTAAATATGACGATGGAAAAGATCCAAGAGGAATATTAAAATCAGATATAGTACTTTTAGGTATATCAAGAACATCTAAGACACCTCTTAGTATGTATCTAGCAAATAAAAATATAAAGGTTGCAAATGTACCATTAGTACCTGAAATACCAATACCAAAAGAAGTATTTGAAATAGACCCTAAAAAAATTATAGGATTAACTAATACGCCAGAAAAACTTAATTCTATAAGACAAGAAAGGTTAAAAGCATTAGGTTTATCAAGCAACGCAAGTTATGCTAACCTAGAAAGAATACTTCAAGAATTAGATTATTCAGAAAAAATAATGAAAAAGGCTGGATGTCCTGTAATAGATGTTTCTAATAAAGCTATAGAAGAAACAGCAGGTATAATACTAGATATAATGAAAGAGAATGGTCTAAAGATATATAAAGATAGTGATAAATAAAAAATATTATTAATAATATAAATTAAATATATGATATAAAGAATAAAACCCTTTTAATTATAAATATGTGTAAGCACTATAACTAGTCAAATGCATAGATTAATATAAGGGTTTTTATTTATTTAAATTTTAATTTCAGGGGGGATACTATATGACTAAATGTCCAAGATGTGGGAAAGATGTATCATCTCGTCCGGGAACAATTTGCCCAAGATGTGGACTTAGAGTATATGAGGTTAATGAAAAGGTAAGATGTCCAGAACCTAGTTGCAGAGCATTAGTATCTAAAAAGTTAGATTATTGTCCTAAGTGTGGGTGTAAGTTAAAGGGATATAGTTTTTCAGATTTTATAAAAATGGCAAGGTCTAAAATAGATGAAACTTTGAATGATAAGTTTTAAGGTTGCTAAAATTAGCAACCTTATATTTTTAGATCCCAACCAAAATATCCATTGTTTTTTTTAGAATATCTTAACGTGGCATCGAATTTATTACCTTGTTTTGAAGTAAGTGATTTTACTTTAGCAGAGCCATTTTTTAGAATGCTTTTTACCATAGTTTTATTAGGTTTTTTCTTATAGTATTCTAAGAACTTATCATTTTTCCAAATTCCAAATTTGCATTCATTATAGTTTTTACATATAAATCCTTTTTCTATTTCAACAACATCATTTTGACATATAGGACACTTTCCTAATGACTCATTATTAGCTTTATTTTCTTTAGATGTACTTGATTTAGATTTAATACTAGATTCTTTAGAGAATTTTTTAGTTTTTGGATTATAACTGTAAGTTTCTGTACTAATATTTTTTGGCGTATCTCTTTTTATAAGTTCAACATTATTAAATATAAATGTCATTATATTATTTAAATATTCTTTTCTTGTAAACTGACCTTTTTGTATATCACTTAAACTTTTTTCAAGTTTACCAGTATAATCAACATCGAATAATTCTTTAACTGGGAATATCTCGACTAAATTTTTTCCTAAATCAGTTATAAAATATGATTTTCCTTTTTTTCCAACATATCCAACCTGAGAAATTTTTTTTAAAACGTCAGCACGAGTAGCAGAAGTTCCTATAGAATAACCAGATAACACAGTAGTATCATCATCAGGAACATTTTTACCACAGTTTTTCATAGCTTTAAGTAAAGTATCCTCTGTATATGGTTTAGGAGGAGTAGTTTGCTTAGTTAATGGTTTAATTTCTAAAACTTCAACTATATCATTAACATCTACACTTGGAAGTAAATCATCTTTTTCCTCTTTTTTATATACTTCTAAATATCCCTTAGATTTAAGAACCTTACCCTTAGTTAAAAATATATTTGAATCTACATCAGTTTTAATTTCAGTATTTTCATATTCAGCAGGCGGCATAAAGTTTGCAATAAATCTATCTTTTATAGCGTTATAAACTATTTGTTCATCAGGTGTTAATTTAGTAGGTATTATATAAGTAGGTATTATAGCACTATGGCTATCTACTTTAGAAGAGTCAAAAACTCTTTTAGTTTTAGTAAATTTAATTTTATTTTCATATTCAAGACCTACTTTTAGCTTATCTAAAGTTTGAGAAACTTTAGAAGCTAGGCTTTCTTCTAAGTATATTGAATCAGTTCTAGGATAAGTTATATATCCACCTTTTCCGCTACCTTCGTAAAGTGATTGGCACACACTTAATACTTTATCAGAGGTAAAGTTTGAATATTTAGAAGTAATATATCCTTGAAGAGAAGTTAAACTAAAAAGTTTAGGAGCATATTCTTTAGAGGTAGTAACTTTTTTATCTATAATCTTACCTTCATTAGAATTTATGCTATTTATAACTTTGTTAACTTCTTCTACATCATCAAATTTAATTTCTTTTCCTTTTATATATTTTCCTTTGTATTCACCGTTTTTAGATTTAAAATTACCTTCTATTTCATAATAAGTTTTAGGTACAAAGTTTAAAATCTCCATATCCCTGTCATAAACTAATTTAACAGTTGGAAGGATAACACGTCCTATATTTAATAGTTTTCCATTACCATATTTTAAAGTAGCAACAGAAGTGAAATTTATACCTATTAACCAGTCAGTTATAAGTCTAGTATATCCTGCGGCTTGTAAGTTTCTCATATCAACATCATCTTTTAAATTATTCATACCACGAGTTATATCTTCTGGAGTCCATTCATTAACTAAAATTCTTTTTACTGGTTTCTTATTTTTAGCTAATAAAAATATTAAAAAGGAGATAAGTTCTCCCTCCCTATCATTATCAGTTGCATTTATTATATATTCTATGTCATCTCTATGTATAAGATTTTTAACAATATCAAATTGTTTCTTTTTAGAACTATCCACTTTAAATTTAAATTTATCTTGAGGGATAAATGGAAAGTTATTTAACTTCCATGAACCCGAATATTTATCTTTATCATAATCTTTCATATCATATAAACCAACTAAGTGACCAACAGCATATGTAACTATATACCCGTTGCCTTCAAAGTATCCATCACATCGAGTTTTAGCGCCTAAAAATGATGCAATGGTTTTAGCTACAGAGGGTTTTTCTGCTAATATAAGTTTCATAGTAAAACCTCCTTTTATACTCACTTATATATTATAATTTTATATGATATCACAAAAAAATAAAAGACTGCAAGGCAGTCTAAAAATTATAATTAAAGTTATTGTTATTATTCGTTAGTCCTTTTAAATAACAGCTAATAAAGCTATTATCATAAGGAGAATTCATTAAATCAACAAATGATATATGAGTAACATTATTAGGATTAAGCTGTTTCATATGATAATTTAAAACTATTCCAGATACTGAACATGATGATATTGGATTAATATATATTTTTTGAGTATCTGATAGAGAAGTAAATATTTCATAGGTTTTATCATTATCAATTAAGTATGAATAATTTACGATAGAATCTAAATTTTCATATTTACTACATAAATTAGCTAGACAATCTAATTCATTTAAATTTGGATAAGTATCTTTGTAACCACCTAAAATTATATATATATTATCTTTATATAAATATTTAAAAGAAGTCATTAATTTATAAATTTGATCATTTAATTCCATTGGTAGATATAAATATAGAGGATGAGAATCATCTACTAAAATATTATGGTCTACTAGTAAATTGCTTAATGAATTGGTATCAATATTATAATTATAATTTATATCATTAAAAATTAAATATAAATTACCGTATAAATTAACATCGTATATACTTTCTAGTTTTAGTTTCATCCAAGGTATAGGTAGTAAATTCATTATATCCCTCCAAAATATAAAGAGTGTGTTTAATAGTTTATATTCTATAAAAAATAACGTATTCCTTTTTATTATGTATACTTAGAAGTATAAAATAATTATTTCAAAAATTTAAAGATATAATAATTTTTATAGCGTATAAATAAGACCATATATTGAAAATAATAATACAGTAGAATTAATAATTAAACAAAAGATAAGGAGTGAAGTTATGAATGTAATAACTGATTTCTATCAATTTAAGTATAGTAGGGATTCATATTATATAGATTTATTTATAAACACAAAAGCTCTTTTAATTATTGAACAAGCTTTAGATGAAATTTTATCTAGTTTTTATACAACTAAAGATGAGCAATGTGCATATATGAGACTTAAGGAACTATTTAAATCAGCTAGAGAAGCTACAAATTCCATGTATGCAGAGGTAAGAATGAATAAATGCTATATAAAGTATATTAAGAATCTTTATTGTTATTTTGCATCTAGAATTGAATATGCGCCACTTAAAATATTAAATGAATACTTACAGGTATTTATGATTGAAGATATAGAAAATATATCAACTTTTATTAATTTAAATGAAGATATAAAAGTAAGGGTCTTATCTAATATATAAATATTTATATAGGAAAATAAATGTAATTTTTAAAATATATAAAATATAAAAAGTTCTTACAAATTAATATAAGGGCTTTTTATGTTTTATATTATTAATAATAAATTAAAAAAAAGCAACGTATTTTAAATAAAACTTGTATACGTTGCTGTAAAAACTAAATTTTAGAATACATGTTGACTTTCATTAAGGTCATAAATATCCATTAAAGCTTCCCCAAATCTTTGATAATGAACGATTTCTCTTTCTCCTAAGAATCTTAAAACATTTATTATATCTACATCATCTGTTAAGTTTATAAGATGATAATAAGTTGCTAAAGCTTTTTGTTCAGCAGCCATATCTTCATGTAAATCAGTTACAGGGTCTCCCATTACAGCTATATAAGCTGTTGTAAAAGGAACTCCATTTGCATCAGAAGGATATATACCAAATCCATTTTGAGCATAGTTTGTACCAAGTCCAGCAGCCTTTAATTGTTCAGGAGTAGCATCTGCTGTTAATTGATAAACCATACTAGCAATCATTTCAACATGAGCTAGTTCCTCAGTTCCTATATCAGTTAAAAGAGCTCTAGTTTTACCAGTAGGCATAGTATACCTTTGACTTAAATATCTAAGTGAAGCTGCCAATTCCCCGTTAGGTCCACCAAATTGAGTTATTAAATACTTAGCCATTTTTAAATCCATATTTTTTATGTTTACAGGATGTTGTAAAGTTTTTTGATATACCCACATAAAATTTTAATCCTCCCCTATATTTTAATATTAACAGTTAAATTCTCTATCCCAAGGCCATGGTTGTTCAACCCATTGCCAAGGACATCCACTTTTACCATAGCCAAAATTAGTTAAAGGTCCATACTTACATTCATAATTACGTATAGCTTCATTTAATTGTTTTGTAAAAGAGTTGTACATATTTACAGCACATGCATCATCTGGATGAGTATCTAAATATAAATTTAAATCTACGCAAGCAAAACTTAATTCTTGGATTTTTAATATTATTTCAGATCTATTTAATTGAGCCATTATCTTTTACCCCCACGTAATTTTTTAGGTGTAGAATATAATTCTTTATTGTACATTAGTGAATCCATCAAATATAATTCAGGAAATAAAGTTCCTTTGTTTAGTGCAGCAGAAAGCGAATACATCTTTGTAAATGTTTGATCATTTACATAAGGTCTAGCAAGTTCGCAACCGCAATTTTTAGATATACCTCTTTTTTTATCCTCCATTAAAATTCCTCCCAGTAAAAATTTAGATAATAAATATCTAATAATATAATATTCGTACAAGCAAATTTGGTTACTTGAATAACTTAAATATTATTAATGATTTTTAATAAATATGTTAAATAAAAGTATTTAATTTGTGTATTACTTGAATTCATAATAGATTTTATGATAAAATAATTTGCATGTTCACATAAGGATGAGGTGATAAAATGAGCGAATTAGCAGGAAGAGGCTGTGAAATTATAGTTCCTTTTGATGAAAGACAGCCATTAAAGGATATAGAAAGAAGTATAATAAAGAAATATAGAAAACATTTATGGTCTAAATTTATAAAAGCTATAAGAGACTATAATCTAGTAGAAGAAGGTGACAAAATAGCAGTTGCCATATCTGGTGGAAAAGATAGTTTACTTATGGCTAAAATGTTCCAAGAATTAAAAAGACATGGACAAGTTAACTTTGAAGTTGAATTTATAGCTATGGATCCAGGATATCATAAAGACATAAAGCAACTACTTATAGATAACTGTGAATACTTAGATATTCCAATACATTTATTTGATTCTAGAATCTTTGAAATAGCAGATGAAATAGCTAAAGATTATCCTTGCTATATGTGTGCTAAAATGAGAAGAGGAGCATTATACTCAAAGGCAGAAGAACTAGGATGTAATAAGCTTGCACTTGGACATCATTATGATGATGTTATAGAAACTACTATGTTAAACTTATTATGTGCAGGAAACTTCAAAACAATGTTACCAAAATTAAATTCAACAAATTTTGATGGTATACAAATAATAAGACCTCTTTACTATATAAGAGAAGAACATATAGTTAGGTTTATACAAAATAGTGGTATATGGCCATTAAACTGTGCATGTATGGTTGCAGCGAAAAAGACTGGAAATAAAAGATATGAAATAAAAGACCTTATAAAAAGTTTAGGTGAAAACTTTAAAGATGTTGAAAAATCTATATTTAAGGCAGCTGAAAATGTTAATATAGATTCTGTTTTAGGCTGGCAACAAGATGGAGTTAAACATTCATTCTTAGAAAATTATGAAAAATAATAATATAAAATGAAAACACTGGTACAATATCAGTGTTTTTATTTTATAAATTTGTTATTTACTAGGATTTTATAATATATCAAAAATTATTGATAAGAAGTGTATCAAAGCGGTAAAAAGTAAGTGCTTTGCTGACATGTAGCTCAAGTGAAGCGAAATTTTTATTTTAAATTATCAATAAAAATAATTACAGAAAATGGTAAAATATATTTATAGCTAGATAAATAGGGGTGATTTATTTGAAAAAAATATATATAGATTTTGAAATGAATATGGCAAATACAAAAACAAAAAAGGATATGCTAGATGCGGATATAATAGCTATAGGAGCAATAAAATATGATACAGACACTGGTGAAATTGAAAAATTTAAATCTTTAATAAAACCAATAACTAATTTAAATATATTTCCACATATACAAGAACTTACAAATATAAGCCAAGAGGATATATCAAAGGCTCCTTCTTATGAAACTGTTATGAGGAAATTTAAAAAATGGTTAGGAGAACTTTATCAAATAGAAGGAATTTATACATTTGGGAACTTAGATTTAATGTGCTTTAACAATACAGATAAAAAAAGTTCAACTAAATATAATCATCCTAGATTTGTAAATAATATAAAAAACTTATTTGTAGATATAAAAGATAAATATATAAATTACGGAATAAGATGTATTAATTATGTATCACTTAAAAATTTATTAGATTGCGCAAATGTTGAATTTTATGGAGATGCACATGACCCTTTATATGATGCATATAATTTATTTATATTAGATAAAACACTAGAAAATAGTGAAGAAACTAGGAATATATTAATGATAAAAGATATTGTAAGACCACCATTTACAGTTATAAATGAAAATTTAGAATACATATTTGAAGAATATAGAATAAATTTATACGGAAATAATAGTGAAAAAATACATAAGGATATATCTATAGAAAT
>NZ_CATXCO010000086.1:0-8990 GCF_958366745.1 uncultured Romboutsia sp. | reverse complement strand
TTAGTAATTATATTGTCTAGTTAATTATTATACCATAACTAATAAGCTTTATTAAGTTTGGATAAAAAAATTCGCTTTGCTCAAAATAACTATTTAATTATACCTTATCAAAAGTATCTATTTTATAATACATTAATAATAAAAAATAATCTAAGTATTTTTAATACCCAGATTACTTCTATATTAATAATCAAATTCTTATTATATCTTAATTTATACGTATATTTTTATATTATTTTAATATTTTTTCATAACAATAAAATGCCTTCTCTTTACTTAAAAATTTTACTTCTCCAATAAATTTGTATCCAAGTTTTTTAAATAAAGAGTTCATTTTTGTATTTAATGAGTAAGTATCTGTTTTTATATATCTTATTCCTTCTTTTGATGCTAACTCCTCACAAAAACTCATTAACTTAGTAGCTATTCCACCATTTCTAAATTTAGTATTAACAGCTATTCTATGTGCTACCATACATTTTTCATTTAATGACCAGTTTAAATTCTCATATTCTTTAGCTTGATTACAATCAATACATATAAAACCTTTTATATTGTTGTCTTCTTCATAAACATATAAGCTATCATTTTTTATATCATTTATAAACGTTTCACTATTAGGATAATTATCATCCCATTGAGTATTCCCATAGAATTTCATTTCTTTTACAGTTTCATCTATTATAGACATTATAGTATCTACATCACTTAATTTAGCTTTTCTAATCATTAGATTCCCCCATTTATATCTCTTACTTTTTATTTTATAATATCATAAATCTTACTATCTTCCAATTTATAGGGTTAGCTCATATTCATTATAAAAATCATTATTTAATATAATATTTTAAAGTAATTTAAAATTAGTTATTTATAAATAGTTTCTAATTTCTTTATAATAAAAAGTTCCTACATAAATATATCTTTATATAAGAACTTTTGTATAATTTCAAAACCTTTTATATTATGAAATTTATCCATTTATATCTTTTGCTTTATATGTTTTATAACAATGAGCAAATTCTCTAGTATTAAAAATATATTTTCCACCTAGTTGCGTATAATACGCACCTGTAGAATCATATATATCCTTTATCTTTTGTGTTAAATTTTTATGGTAATATCTAAGTTCTTTAAATTCTTTTTTGAGCCTTTCACTTGTAAGCCATAATCTATTAGAACTTATATCAGTTAATTTTATATTTTCAAAGTTTAAATTATTTTTATTTGCATATATATATATTTCAGCTAATATTTCCTGTAAGTTTTCATTTGTAAGGTCATGCTTTAGCTTTTTATATATAATACTTCCCATACCATCAATACCTTTTTCGTTAAGCTTTTCTTGATTAATAAGCGCATTTAGTGGTTGTCTTTTTATATATACATAATAAGTATCTTCTAGTATATAACTTCCTCTTAAATACTTAGCCGGTCTATATATAACAAGTATAGGACTATACATTCCACCCTTTTCATCTTCATTAAAATCTTCTATATCCTCTAGGTATTTTAGTTTCCCTTCTATGTTTAAGCTTCCATATCTAGATTTTTGTCTTAATGAATACATATTTTCATCTTTTATACAATTTATTATCTCATCTATATATTCTTTATTAACTATAAAGTCTTCGTTATATGAATTATTTACATATTCATTTTTAATTTCTTCTTTTGCTAAATTTATCTCATTTATATTTACACCTAAGTGTATGTTTAAATTTTTAAACTTTTCTTCTAAAGAATGTATATCTACATCTATATAATTTATAAATTTATCTAAATTTTCTTCAGATTTTATATTAAGTAATAAATCCCCAATATTCTTTTGAGTTATTGAGCTATCTTTTTCAAATAGATATTTAATTATATATTCTTTAAGCTTCTCTACATTCTTATATATTCTTATATATTCTTTTAATAAAATATTATCTTCATCGATATTATTTATCATATTACTTGGTATATTTATATATATGTCATCTTCTTTTGTATATAATCTCATTTATGTCTCTCCTTACTATATAACTAATTTATATTATACATATGAGGTAAGAAATAATCTATAATAATCGTATTATTTGTATTATTTTGATTTATAATTGTATATAATATAATACTATACTTTAATAATTAAAGGAGTAGTTATATGATAGAAGACTTAAAGCATAAATTTGAAAACTATAAACCGTATATAAATGGATATAAAAATATGAAAAGAGCTTCAGTTTTAATTCCCATAGTAAAAAAAGATAACATGCATTATATATTATTTCAGGTAAGGTCTAAAAATTTAAAAAGTCAACCAAATGAAATATCTTTTCCTGGAGGAAAAATAGAAAATAATGAAAGTCCTCTTGATGCAGTTATAAGAGAAACTTGCGAAGAACTTGGAACAAATGTTAAAAACGTAAATATTATCTCTGAAATAGATTTACTTATAACACCTGGTAATATGATAATTCATCCTTTTGTGGGATATATAAATAATATAGATAGCCTTCATATAAATAAAGATGAGGTAGACCATATTTTTTTAGTTCCATTATCTTACTTATTAAAACATAAGCCTTCTCTTTATAATAATGAAGTTAAAGTTATTCCAAATGATAATTTTCCTTATGATATTATCCCAAATAAAAAGGATTACAAATTTGCTACTAGTAATTATAGAGTTTTATTTTATAAATATGAAAATTATGTAATTTGGGGTATAACAGCTAAAATATTAGAAAATTTCCTAGAGTTTTTAGAAGTATAAAATTCACTTGATTCATATCGTCAACGACTTCATCCATTGCTAAAAAAATGTGCCTTAAATATTTAAGGCACATTTTCTATAATTACTTAACTAATTCTCCTTGTAATGAGAAAGTTTTTGGTGATGTTATTTTTACATTAACTAACTTACCAACTATATCTTCACTTCCACCAGTAAAGTTTACTAGTTTATTTTGTCTAGTTCTACCTGTTAATACATTATCATCAGTTTTACTCTTTCCTTCAACTAAAACTTCAACAACTTTATCTTGGTAGCTTTCATTTATCTTAGCTATTTCTTCATTTACTACAGCTAACACTCTATTAAATCTTTCATGTTTTACATCTTCTGGTATTTGGTCTTCCATCTTTGCAGCTGGAGTTCCTTCTCTCTTTGAGTATATAAATGTAAATGCTGTATCGTATTTTACTTTTCTAACTACATCTATAGTATCTAGTAAATCCTCTTCAGTTTCACCTGGGAATCCTATCATAAGGTCAGTTGAAAATGCTATATCAGGAATTTCTTTCTTAGCTTTTTCTATTATTTCTAAGTAATGTTCTTTACTATAATGTCTATTCATTTTCTTAAGTAATCTTGTACTTCCACATTGTACTGGTAAGTGCATAAATTCACATACTTTATCACAATCTCTCATAGCATATATAACTTCATCAGATATATCTTTAGGGTGAGATGTCATAAATCTTATTCTCTCTAAACCTTCTATTTCATTTACTATTCTTAGAAGCTCAGCAAATGTTACAGGATTGTCTAAAGTCTTACCATATGAATCTACATTTTGACCAAGTAATGTTACTTCCTTAGTTCCATTTGCCACTAATTCTTTTATTTCATTAACTATATCTTCAACAGTTCTACTTCTTTCTCTACCTCTAGTGTACGGTACTATACAATAAGTACAGAAGTTATTGCATCCATACATTATATTTACAAATGCTTTAAGTTCAAATTTTCTACTACTTCTAAGACCTTCTACTACTTCTCCATCTACATCCCAAACATCTACTAACATACCTTCTGATTCCATTGATGAAGCTAATAATTCTGGGAATTTATAAAGGTTGTGTGTTCCAAATACTAAATCAACATGATTATATTTAGACTTTAGTTCTTTAACAACATGAGGCTGTTGCATCATACATCCACAAACAGCTATTTTTAAATCTGGATTTTTACGTTTATTAAACTTTAATTGACCTAAGTTTCCATAAACTTTAAGTTCTGCATTTTCTCTTACTGCACAAGTGTTATATATTATAAGGTCGCACTCTGCAGCAAGCATAGTTCTTTGGTAACCCATATCATCAAGCATTGCACATAACTTTTCTGAGTCATGTTCATTCATTTGGCATCCAAAAGTTTGTATCATATACTTTGGCTTTGTTTGATGTATTGCATAAAATCTTGAATTTTTTTCAGCTATTGCTTCTATAAATCTATCTTGTTCTTGTATTTTCTCTATAGGAACTTGTACTTGTTTTCTTTTGCTCATAATCGTAACCTCCTTACTACTAAGTAAGTCATATTATATCAAATTCTACCATTATTTTAAAGACATCATTTTATATTTGAGTATTTAACATTTAAATTTGGTTATATTAAGTTATATAATGTTTTTAGAGGTGATAAGGTGCTTGTTGTTTTTATTAGAAGTATAATACTATATATAGCCGTTTTAATAGCTTTAAGGGTTATGGGAAAAGGTGAAATAGCTGAAATGAATGCTTTTGACTTAGTAATAACATTACTTCTTTCAGAAGTTGCAGCTATTCCAATGCAAGATAATTCTATACCTATTATATATGGAATTTCATCAATTACTGCACTTGTATTTATAGAAATTTTAATTTCTTATATAGCTTTAAAAAGTAGAACTGTTAGTAGGATTTTATCTGGTAGCCCTACTGTACTTATAAATAAAAGTAAACTAAATTACAAACAATTGAAAAAAGAACGTATATCTATTGAGGAGTTGCTTGAGTCATTACGTTCTCAAGGATATTTCAACCTTAAAGATGTTCAATATGCACTACTTGAAACTGATGGAAATCTAAGTATTGTTCCATCACCATCTTATGATTCTAGTAAAGCAACTGATTTTAAACATTTACCTATTCCAGTTATAATAGATGGCAAAGTTATAAAAGATAATTTAAATGAATTAAATAAGGATGAAAAATGGATTTTAAAAACTTTAAAATCTAAAAATATAAAAAAGGTTAAAGATGTCTTAATTTTTATGATAGATGAAAATGATGATATCTTTATACAAAGAAAAAAAGAATAAATGAGGTGATATAATATGAAACGAATTATTGGCGTTTTAATATGGACTTTATTATTTATATCTTTAGGTATTTATTCTGAAAATAAAATATATGATTTTACTAATAAATTTAAATCTGAAATTGAACTTATTCAAAAAAATATTGAAGATGATAATCTTGAAAAAGTTTCTAATGATATAAAAAAATGGTCTAAATCATGGCATAAAGAAAAAGAAATTTGGTATAAAATAGTTAATCATGAGTACTTTGATGATATATGTTTATCTCTTAATATTATTGAACAAAGTATAAAATACGATGATAAGTTAAATGCATTAGAACAAGTTGAGACTATAAAGATGCTCTTAAATAATATTTTAGAATCAGAAAAATGTGATTTAAACCATATATTCTAATAAAAAATAGGCTTTAAAAGCCTATTTTTTAATAACTCACTTTATATAAATATAGCCCTTTAGCTGGAGCAGTATCTGCAGCTTTGGTTCTATCTTTTTCTTCAAGCATTGTTTTAATATCTTCAGGTGCTATCTTTTTATGTCCAACATCTATTAAAGCACCAGTCATTATTCTTACCATATTATATAAAAATCCATTACCTTCAAAGTATATTTCTACTAAACCATTAGTTTCTGTTATATTTATAGAATATATGGTTCTTACATTTGATTTTTTCTTAGATTTAGATGATGCAAAACTAGTAAAATCATGCTCTCCTATAAAATATTCACTTGCCTCTTTCATTAATTCTATGTCTAACTTCTTAGGTATATGAGTAGTATACTTTCTTAAGAATGGATCATGAAATTTATTATTGTATATTTTATATAAGTATACTTTTGATTTTGCATTGTATCTACTATGAAATCTTCCATCTACTTCTTCTAAGCTAGTTATTACTATATCTTCTGGTAAATACTCATATAAATATGTTTTCATTTTATCTACAGATAAATTAGAAGCTGTTTTAAAATTAGCAACTTGTCCATATGCATGAACTCCCATATCTGTTCTTCCAGATCCAATTATCTCTATACTTTCATTAGCCATTTTGCTTAAGACATCTTCTATCTTACCTTGTATTGTCATATCATTGTCTTTTAGCCTCTGAAACCCTTTATACCTTGAGCCATCATATCTTATAGTCATCTTTATGTTTCTCATATTGTTCCTCTTTCTATTTTCAGCTTATATAGATTTTATAAGTGTATTTTTTATTTTTACAGTTATAGAAGTTCCTACTCCTTTTTTACTGTTAAGTATCATCTTACCTCCATGAAGTTTTACTATTTCATTACTTATAGCAAGACCTAAACCACTACCTGCTTTATTGTAATCTTCTTGGAAGAATTTATCTAAGACTTTTTCTAAATTTTCTTTTTCTATACCAGCTCCATTATCTACTACCTTCATAGTTGTGTACTCTTCATCTTGAGATACTATAATATTTATAAATCCACCTTCGTCAGTAAATTTTATAGAGTTCTGAATTAAATTTATTAATACCTGCCTAAGTCTATCCTTATCCCCTTGGATTAAATCAATATTTTCAGTTTTAAACTCTACATTTAAGCTTATATCCTTCTCGCTCGATTTTACCTTAAGCTGATTCACAACGCCTATTGCTAGCCTTTTTATATCTACAGTATCTATTTTTAACTTTATTCTATCAGATGATAGTCTTGAAAAATCAAGTAACTCTTCAACTAGCTTTATAAGTCTTTCAGTTTCATCTTGAATTATTCCAAGCCCTAAGTCAAGTTCATCTCTTGTTATACCTTCATATCCTAAAGTTTCACTCCATCCCTTTATTGATGTAAGTGGCGTTCTAAGTTCATGAGATATTGATGATATGAACTCTTCTTTTAATTTTTCACTTTTATCTATTTCAGCCGCCATATGTACAAATGTTTTGGCCAAATCTCCTATCTCATCATCTGATATACTAGTGTCTTTTAATTTTATACTAAAGTTACCATGTGCTAACTCATTTGCAAATTCTTTTAGTTCTATAAGTGGCTGAATTATAGTTTCTGCAAATCTTAGACTTAAAGATATAGCTATTATTAATATAAATATCCCTGCAAGTATTAATCCAAGTGCCAACTTAAATATAGTAGCATCTATCTCTGTTAATGACACAGTGTATCTTATTGCACCTTCTATTACATTATTTATCTTTATTGGTACAGATACACTCATTACATGTTCATTAGTAGATTCTATCTTATGAGTTATTGGATATAAATCCTTTCCACCCATTAATGCCTTATCTACATCTTCAGCTTCTATTTTCTCATGTTTTTTTATTCCATACTGATCAATTATAATATACTTATCTTTATCTATTACCTGTGTTGCATACTTTGAGCTTCCTACAACTCTTTGTTTATCTAGTATATTACTTACTTTTTCATCAAAAGTAGTATTCTCTATGTTATTTATACTTGTATTATATACAGAGTTTGTATATTCAACTTGATTTTTTAAATTTTGTCTTACAGAGTCATAATAATAATTCTGAACATAAAATATAAATAATCCTTCAAATAAAGTAACTGTTGTTATAATTATTATAAAATAATTTTTAATTACTCTTTTTCTTAACCCTTCAAAATGTAGCACTATTGTTCTTCCTTTCTAAAACAATATCCATATCCCCAAACAGTTTGTATATATTTAGGTTTTGATGGGTCATCCTCTATTTTATTTCTTATTCTTCTTATATTTACATCTACTATTTTAAAATCATAAAGATAGTTACTTCCCCAAACTTCTTCAAGTATTTGATCTCTACTTAAAGATTTCTTTGCATTAGTTATTAAATATTTTACTATTGAAAACTCCGTTGGTGTAAGTTCTATTTCTTTACCATCTTTAAATAGCTTTCTTTTATCTAAGTTAAGAGTAAAAGGTAGCGATATTATTTCATTAGTGTTTATAGTATCATCTTTTTTGATTCTTCTAAGTAACGCACTTATTCTAAATAATAACTCCTTTATACTAAATGGCTTTACCATATAGTCATCGGCACCAGATATAAATCCTTCTATTTTATCTTCTTCTTGTGCTTTAGCCGTAAGCATTATAATTCCAACTTGGTCAAAATTTTGTCTTATATATTTACAAACTTCTATTCCACTCATATCAGGTAACATTACATCTAAAAGTGCTAAAGATATATTTTTTTCATTTTTTATCTTATCTATAGCTTCTTGTCCACATCCAGCTTCTATTACCTCATATCCTTCTCTTTTTAAATTTATACTTACAAAACTTCTTATTCCTATTTCATCTTCTAATATTAATATTTTTTCCTTCATACAAATCCTCCCAAACAAATATTAATAAATTAATGAAAAATACTCCATTAATGCTTCTGTAGTTATATTTAAAGCTTTTAACAATTCTTCATTATTTTTTTGTAATATAAATGTATTATCATAATTTTCAGCAAGTATCATAGATGATTTATTAGTTATATTTTTTCCTTCATCTGCAACAGGCTTAGGAGATACAATTATAGTAAAAATATTTTTAGGTTCATTTTCTACTGAATCATGATAGTAGAACTTAAATAAAGTATTTTCACCTTGATACTCTTGTTCACTATATATTTTATTTACCAAGTTATTTGGTATATCTAATTTAAAATTATATTTATAATTATAATATATTCTACTATTAAATACCAATCTAGCATCTTCATTATACTTTCCATTCCATCTATACCAACTTACTGTAGATGATGATTGTAATGTATATATACTACTACTTCCTGCTACTATTGGTATTTCAAGAACTTTGTCTTTATTTATATCTTCAACTGCTATATAGTATGGTTTCATTAAATTTTTATCATCATCTTTAAATACCTTTTCTAACTTTTTATCCTTAGTATATAATATTTGAGTTCTATA
>NZ_CATXCO010000085.1:0-8994 GCF_958366745.1 uncultured Romboutsia sp. | reverse complement strand
ATATTTTCAACTGTTTGAGCATGAGGCTTATTAGATAATACTGCTATTTTAATATTATTTTTCTTTAAAAAATCTAACATATCATGTATACCATCATAAGCCTTAACTTCATGCATACAATTAATTTTAAAATACTCCATATAGGTAACTAGAGCATCTTCGTAATTTTCTAAATTATTATCACCACAATGAATTAAAGCTCTTTCAATTAATTTTTTATATCCATCACCGACAAGTATTTTATAAGTGTCTTCATCAATAGTACCTAAATTATACTTTTTTAAAGTTAAGTTACAGCTATAAGCGATAGCTTTTATTGAATTTATTAAAGTACCATCTAAATCAAAAATACAACATTTATACATCTTAATACCCCCTTATTTAACTTTTGTTACTATTTTATTATACATTATAAAATACTTGTAAATATAAAAAATAAGTATTTTATAAGTTAAATTTAAAATTATGAATCATAAACTATAAGATAGATAAATTGTAAAATCATATAATATAAAAAATTTAGGAGGTGATATTGATGAAAAAATACAAAGTATTTGAAATGCTAAAAAGAAGTCAAAATCTAAAATACCGTTTAGCAATAAACTCTTTAATAGTAGGTATATTGGTTGGATTAACTATTGTAGCACACAGAATAATTATAAGTAAATTGTCACCTATATTTTTAAATATTTATAAAAATGGTAGACATAATTTTATAATTGTACCATTAATATTTTTAACACTTATAGCATTAGGATATATAGTAGGAAAGTGTTTAAAAAAGCAACCTATGATAAGCGGAAGTGGTATACCACAGGTAGAAGGTATATTAACTAGAAATTTAAAAATGAATTGGTTTAGTGTATTATTTTATAAGTTTGTAGGAGGACTTATTTGTTTATGTGCAGGACTATCTGTGGGGAGAGAAGGACCTTCAGTGCAAATGGGAGCTTGTATAGGAGAAGGGGTATCAAAAAACTTAAAAAATTTAGATAATGAAGAAAAATATTTAATAACTAGTGGAGCAAGTGCAGGATTATCAGCAGCATTTAACGCACCGCTATCAGGGGTTATGTTTGCTTTAGAAGAAGCACATAAAAACTTTTCACCTTTAGTTTTAACATCAGCTATGATAGCATCTATAAGTGCTGATTTTGTATCAAAACAATTCTTTGGATTAATACCATCTTTGGATTTTAGAAAAGTTGAACCTCTACCACTTAAAAACTATTGGACACTTATAATTTTAGGAATAATAATAGGGATAAGTGGTGTTATTTTTAATAATGGAATTTTAAAAACTCAAAGTTTATTTAAAAAGTCAAAATTAAGTATTGAAATAAAATGCATAATACCCTTTGTAATTACAGGAGTAGTTGCTCTTATTTATCCTATATTATTAGGAGGAGGACATGATCTTATTATGGCACTTAAAGAGCAAAACTTTACAGTAACTGTATTATTTACTTTTATAATAGCTAAGTTTCTTTTTACATTTATTTGCTTTGGATCAGGTGTTCCAGGAGGAATATTTTTCCCTCTTTTAGTTTTAGGTGCATTAGTAGGGAATTTAATAGGACTTTTATTTACAACTTATTTTGGAATAGATAATACATATATTATAAATTTTATAATCTTAGCTATGGCAGGACATTTTGCATCTATAGTAAAAGCTCCAATAACAGCTATAATACTAATATCTGAAATGACAGGATCATTAAATCATTTATTAGCTTTGGGGATTGTTGTTATTATATCTCTTTTAACTTCTGATATACTTAAATCAAGTCCAATTTATGAAAGTTTACTTGAACGAATATTAGAAAGATATGCTATAAAGGATAATCTAACAGAAGGAAAAAAATTATTATTAGAGATAGCAGTTAGTATGGATAGTATAATGGTTGGAAAATGTATAAAAGATATTAAATGGCCAAAAAATTGTTTAGTTGTATCTATATTAAGAGGAGATAATGAGTTAATACCTAATGGAGATACTGAAATAATATGTGGTGATTATCTAACTATAATGACAGATGAGGAAATATACCAAGAACTATTAGATAGTATATAAAAAGATCTACATAATAGTATAAAAAATAGGTGACTTAATATAAGTTCACCTATTTTTATAATAATTACAATTATAAATTTTATAAAGCTTGTATTTCTTGATAAGTATCTATAGGATCGTCTTCCTTTGGTGACTTCTTAGATAAGAATACAAAGAATGATACACATAATATAATCTGAACCAAAGTAGATGCTGGAGTTGCTAATCCAACTTTAAATAAAGATACTGGCTCTATCTTACTCATAAGATAAGATACAGGTATTCTTACGCAAAATGCCCCAATAACACCTTGAATCATAACAAAAGTTGTTTTTCCACAGCCATTGAAATACCCAACCATACAAAACATTATTGCAGTAAATAAACAATCAATTCCATAAGATTTCATATAGTCCCAAGATGCTAAGATAACAGCTTCATCCTTAGTAAATATTTGAGAAAGTAAGTTTCCGTGGAAAAATGTAATATAAAACATTACAATTCCACACGCTAGGGAAGTTGCTACAGAATATAGAAGAACTTTTTTAGCTCTATTATATTTTTTCGCACCATAGTTTTGAGCAACAAATGCAGATACAGCTTGAGAGAATGATAATGGTATTAGCATTATAAATCCAACAAGTTTTTGAGCTACACCCATGCCTGCTGATGCAACTACTCCCATTGAGTTACCTATCATCATAATAACTAAGAAAGATAAGTTTACAAGTACACCTTGAATAGATATTGGTGCACCATATTTAATTATTTGTGAAGTTAAAGTTTTATGGAATTTTATACTTTTTCTAGAAAACTCAAAAGGAACACCATTTCTTTTTATTAATATTAAAGATAAAATAACACTAATTGCTTGAGCTAATACAGTAGCATAAGCAGCACCTGTTGCAGCCATTTTAAATACACCTACAAATATTAAATCACCGATTATATTTACAACACATGCTATAAAAACTGTAATAAGTGGTGTTTTAGAATCCCCAAGTCCTCTAAATACTCCGCCTATAACATTATAAGCAACTATAAAAATAGAACCCATACCACATATTTTTAAATATGAAACAGTACTATTAAAGGCTTCTTCTGGTGCTTGCATTAAAGCTGTAATATAAGATGAAAAAATAACCACAACTATAGTTGTAATTATAGCTATAATAGTGAATATAGAAATACCACTTCCTACAACATTTCCTGCATCTTTTTTATTTCCCTCACCAAGTTTTTGACCTATTAATATAGTAATTCCCATAGTAAGTCCATTAATCATTGCCGTTATAGAAGACATTATTTGACTTCCTGTTGAAACAGCAGAGACATCAGCTACACTACCAAACTGTCCAACTATAAGTAAATCCACAGCTCCATACATTGTTTGTAAAAATAATGCCATTAGTATTGGTATTGTAAATTTTACTAAAGGTGAGAATATTTTACCTTCTGTAAAATTAGACACTTTTGTCATAAATAAACCTCCTTTAAAATATTAAGTTTTGTACAAAACTATATATTTAAAATAACCATTAAATTTAAAAATGGTTATTCTAGATTATTTCTTATTTTATCAAGTACTCTGTAAAAGACATTTATTTCTTCTAAGGTTATATTCTCAGACAGTTTATTTTCAACTGAGTTAATAGCCATGGATATATTTTCATTAAGTATCATAGCTTTTTCTGTTAAAATAATTTTTTTTAAACGTGCATCTTCTGCAACAGGAACTCTTTGAATTAAGTCGCTTTTTTCCATATTATTTAACAGAAGACTAACAGATGAACGTTTTAAATCAAATTCTTTTTCTAAATCCTTTTGGAAGATATCTTTTTCTTTACCTTCCATATAAATAAAATCAATTACATAGGCTTGAGAAACCGTTAAATTATCATCAATAGAACTAATTACAGTAGCATCCATTTTCCTTGAAATTATATGATGTATTCTATTAATATCAAGTCCTAGCTTAAGTTTATTTTCAGATATCATAGGAATACCTCCTAAAAATATGTTTTGTACAAAACTATAATAACTATTATATATATTTATGTCAATGGTATCAGTTAATGTTTGATGATTATAGAAAATATATTTAGACATTTAAGTATGATTTTGATTGTATCTTTAATAAATATAAAAGTGTTTCGACAATTTTCAACTAAAAATGTTTAAATTTGTCGGAATATGTGATATAATTCTACATAATTAAATCAAAGATAAATTACAGATTAAAAAACTTAATTATTAAGTTTAAAGGGATTAAGATTAACCATAATCACAACCAGTTTACAAAATAGTAAAGCCTCTTTTGTAAACTCCCAAAATATAGGTCGCTTAAAAACACCTTCTTTTATATATAAAGGTATTATATTGGGTAATGAATTGTAATTTATATAGCAATAAACAGGAGGATATATATGAAACGAAAGATTTCTAGTACACTAGCAGTAACGTTAATTGCTAGTAATATGCAATCTTTATCATTTGCAGAGGGCAATGAAAATTTAAAAGAATTGCCAAAAAAAGAAGTTAATATTGTAAATGAAAATATAGTAAAATCTGAAGACAAAAATTCAGATGAAACAAAGGTAGAAGAAATAGAATCTAAAGACGAAAAGTCTGAAGATTTAGAAAATAAAGATGTAACAGTTGATGAAAATACTGATTTAAATGAAAAAGCATTAGAAAAAGAAAGCACTAAACCTGAAGTATATGAAGCTAAAGGAAAATTAGAACTAGACTTAAACTTTTCTTTACCAATAAAATATACAACTGTTAATCAAACAAATATAACAGTAAATCTTAAAAAAGGTGATGAATCAGTTGGAAGTATAAAACTTGGTAATGACAACTTAAATGGGAATATAGGTTCTGATATAAGCTATAAATTAGAAGCAAAAGACTCTAAGAGAGATAACTTAGATGCAAATGCTAAAGAATTAGCGTTCTACCATTTAACTTTTGAAAATCTTCCACTAGGTCAATATTCATTAGAAATAGTAGGTGATGGATATGAAACTGCATTAATAGAAAATATAGATGTTACAAAGTCTTCTAAGCGTGTATTAGCAGGAACTAGTGAAAATAAAGTAATAGTTGATGGTAAGGAAGAAGTTTATCCAGCAGTATTCTTAGCTGGTAATGTTGACTCTGATAACATAGTAAGTATGTCAGATTATAACGCTTTAAAAGAACAAATAAAAAACAATACTAAGGAACGTAAAATTGACTTAAATAGAGATGGAAAGACTGATATAACTGATTTAACATATATACATCAAAATATGAATAAAACTCAATCACAAGCTGTTATAGTTGATACTGATGTAATAATAAATCCTGAAAATGCTTCTATAGATATAGATAGTAACAAAGTAGAAGTTCAAGGTGATATTAAAAACATATTAAAAAGTGAAAATAGTTCAGTAGTATTACAAACTAAGATAGCAGATGATGGTACAGAAGTTGAAATATCAGAAACTAATCCTGTATCTATACCAATAAGTTTAGATAATACAACTAGAAGTGTTAATAAAACTGAGCAAATAGTAATAAAAGCACCATCAGCAAATGCACCATCAGCTGGTAATATAAAAATACCAAATGCTGGAGAGAATGGAGAAGATTTAATAGTAGATTTCAACAAAGCAAGTAAATCTACTAGAAATGGTGTAGATGAAATAGTAATAGACTTAGGAAAGCAAGTAGCAGTAAGTCAAGTAACTATAAACATAACTGGAAGTAGAAATAGTAAAAATCTAGTAGAAATATCTAAGGTTGAGTTTGTAAACAATGTTTACAAAGAAATTCCTAAACCAAAGATGAATATACCCGTTATTAATAATTTTACAAGTGGAACTGCAGTTGGAAATGAACACTTTGTTATAGGATGGGACCATGAACCAAATGTAACTGGATATGAAATAAAAATAGAAGAATTAAATGATAATGGAACAGTATCGAGAATAGATACTTATAGAACCAGTGAAAATACATTAAGGGTAGAAGGAGTAAATGGATACCAAATATATAGAATGAGTATTCAATCTTTAAGTGGAGATGACTGGAAGAGTGGATATAAAGATGAACAAGAAGGGTATGACAAAACAGCATCTGGAGATACAAACTTATTAAATAACTCAAATGATAAGGATGGAATACCAGACAATGTAGATGCAGACTATAACACACAAGGATGGAATTCAGCTAGTGGTGTATTAGTTAAGGATAATAAAATTTACGGAGCTGATTCTATAGTTGAATTACAAGTTATACCAGAAACAAGACCAGAAGGACCAGAAGGTATAACTGTAAAAGGTGTTTATAAGGGATTAGCTGTAAGTTGGAAATCTCATAAAAAGGCTAAAGATTATGACCTATATTATAGAAAAGTAGGAACAGGTGCATGGACTAAAGCTAATGACCCAAATGAGCCTAAATACGAAGATAGTAATCCTACAAATGATATACCAGATAATGTAGCAGAATTAACTCCAGAAGAAAAGACTGATAAAGATGAGTTAATAAGAGGCACTAGTTATAATATAAATAACCTTGAAGAGGGCGCAACATATGAAATAAAAATGACAGCTACAAATCATCATGGTACAGGTGGATTATCTAAGACCTATTTAGGAACTACAACTAAGCTTATAAATCCAATTGTTCCTAATTATAAACTTATAAATACACCTAATGATAAAACTAACCATATAGTAAGTGCTAAAGTAAAGCATTATAGAAAAGAAGAGTATCCAGAAGGAATAACACCAGAAGAAATAGGTATGATGACTGTTGATAATGATTACTCAACTTACTGGATGAACGATTCATGGGATGGTGGATATAACTGGGGAGCCCTAGGAATAACACCACACATTACATTAGATAAAGAATATACAATAGATACGATTAGATTTACAACTAGAAGAGATTCAGGTTATGAAAATCAAGGATTCTCAGATATAAAAATAGGTATTCCGGTAAAAGATGGTGAAACAGGTGGAACAATAAAAAATGGATATAGATATATTTATCCATCAGTTAAAGCAGAATTAGATAAAAATAAAAATAAATACTATACATTAGTATTAAATGAGCCTGTGACTACAAGTGAAATAATAATTGCGCCAAGTACGTGGCCTGGAGATTCGCCTACGATATCTGAAATAAAATTATACCATTATGATAGCTTAAAGTCTGATGTAGCAAGCTTATTTAAAGATGATTTAATGTTAGAGTTAAGTGAAGGTGTTACACAAGAAAAAATAGATGAACTTATAAATAGAGCAAAAACTATAGATCCAGAATCTATGGAATATCATCCAGATCAAGATCAACTACTTAAAGACTTACAAAGAGCACAAGATTTATTAAATGATATTAACTTAAGTGATAATATAAAAATATTAGATTCAGGAATAAGAAATCAAGGACAAACAATAGGACAATCTAATAATTATCAAGCGTTAGGTGTAGCTGTAAAACCTGGTGATAAAGTAAATATATATATAGGTTCAAGTAGAAAAGATACTAAATTTAACTTAGCTATAACACAACATAATGGAGAAAGTAGTACAGGTTACCAAGTTTATAACCAAAAATTAAGTGTAGGTAAAAATGAAATAGTAATACCAGAATCTAAGTTTAATATGGATTATGAAAAAGGTGGAAACTTATACTTAAGCTTTGACTCTAATTATGATGAAGTACAAAATGTACAAGTAAGAGTTAGTGGTGGAACAGAAATACCACACTTAAATGTAAATAATCTTATAGATGACGCTGCAAATGAACAAAAAGTAAAAGAATTAATAAGAGAATATATTAAAAACTTAAAATCTTATGTAGCTACGTTACCAAGTAGATATCCATCACAAGTATCTGCTGAAGATAAGATAAACAATATTTATAGATATGATGCTGAAACTTCAATATTAAATACTACAGATATTGAAGGAGAAAGAATAACTTTATCATTACCAGCAGACCAAGTATTAAAAGGAATACAAGGTGGTTTATCTAGTGAAGAAGAACAAGTTCAAAGAGTATATGATACATTACTTGCTTGGGAACAAATAATGAAAATATCTTATGCACAACAAGGATTATTAGAAAACCCAGTTGACTTTGATGGCGATGGAAAAATAACTAATAATAAATTAGAAAAACTTGGTGGAAAGAGTGAAAATGAATACTTTAATGCCAATAGAGCTCCTAGAAACCGTATAAACATCAAATATCAAAGAATGTTTACAGGAGCATTTATGTATGCTTCAAGTCACCATGTTGGTATAGGTTATGGTTCTAGTGCAGGTATGATGACTGGTGTGCCATTTAAATTAGATGAAAATGGAAAGCTAATAAATTCTGAAGATGGACAATTATTCGGATGGGGAATAGGTCATGAAATAGGGCATGTTCATGATAGACCAGGTTTAACATATGCAGAGGTTACAAATAATATTTTAGCACTTATGACTCAAACATATAACGATGAAAACTCATCTAGAATAGAAGATGGAAATGGATATGAAGATGTATATGATAGAGTAACTTCACAAAGTGTAGGTGTACCAAAGGGTAGAACAGGACTTGCAATGTTCTGGCAATTACACTTAGCATATGATGATAGTTATACTTATAATATGATAAAAACAAATAGTGATGGTGATTTAGATAACGATACATTCTACTCTAAATTATATAGAATAACTAGGGAAAAAGGTATAGCTCCTAGTGAAACAGGATATGACCAAACTGCTCAAACATATATAATGAGAGCTTCAGATGCGGTTAAAAAAGATTTAAGGCCATTCTTTAAGGCTTGGGGATTAGTAGCTAGTCCAAAAACTGATGAATACTTAAATAAAATGGATTATCCAGTTGAAACTAGAGATATACAATATATAAATGATGAAGCTAGAAGAAAG
>NZ_CATXCO010000084.1:0-9089 GCF_958366745.1 uncultured Romboutsia sp. | reverse complement strand
CATAAAGAGTATTGACAAAAATAAAAGAGCGTAGACTTTGTCTACGCTCTGAGCTGATCCTTAAATAGATCAGCTTTTTTATTATCTAGATACAAAAGTTTCACAACTTGTATCGTGTGCATTTATTTGAACACTGTCAGCAACGCAATTCTTATCTTCATTGTAAGTGCAGTTAACAGCATCACATTTTATTTGTTCAGGTTTAGTACAACTGCAATTAGCACAATTTGTAAAATAAGTATTATCTTGGTCTACGAAAGAAGAGCAGTAAGTATTAGAAGTTGTATTAGCATTATGACCACCTACATTTATACCACCAGCATAACATAATCCCGAGTTATTATGTCCACAATTAGTTGCAGAACAGTTTAAATTTCCATTTGACATTTTATGTACCTCCTATTTATTTATTTATATAATCTATTATCTGATAAATTAAAAAAAATATAATAGGAAGATAAATCATAGTTAAGGAAAATTATAGTATGAATATTACTTAAATTTAATAGATAATAAGTGTATTTTAATAAAATAATAAATTGAAATTTTATAATAAAGTTATTAATAAGGTATTACTTAAAGTGAAAAATAATATAATTTAATAGACGTATGAAAAATATTGTTATATTATATATATAACAAATAAAACAGAAAAGGGGGGATTGATTATGAAAAAAGTTAATATTTTTCTGAGTATAACTTTTGTAGCTACATGGAGTATAGCCTTTTGGTTAATGGGAAATGGTGGATATCAAAATCCACTGGCTCAGATAGTACTTATGGTATGTATGATAATTCCAGCAATATCAGCAATTTTAACTAGCTTTATAACTAAGGAAAATATTAAAGATTTATGGATAAAACCAAACTTTAAAAATAATAAAAAAATTTATTTAATAGCTTGGTTTTTACCTGCAATACTTATTGTATTAGGAGCAGGAGTGTATTATTTAGTGTTTCCATCTCATTTTGATTTAAGTATGTCAACATTTATAAAATTAACACAAGATCAAATGGTAGCTATGGGTCAGGTAGCACCATCAGTAGAAGAATTAAGATCATTGCTTATAATGCAAATGATAATAGCAGTTTTACTTGCACCTATATTAAATTTTATAGCTTGTCTAGGAGAAGAATTGGGATGGAGAGGATTTTTACTTCCAACGCTTAATGAAAAATATTCATATTTAAAATCTACTATTAAAAGTGGTGTTATATGGGGGATATGGCATGCACCTATGATAGCTATGGGACATAATTATGGGTTAGGTTATTTTGGTGCACCTTGGGGAGGAATACTTGCAATGATAGTATTTTGTGTAGTCGTATCTGCCTTTTTATCATATATGACATTTAAGACTAAAAGTTGTATACCAGCGGTGCTTTCACATGGTATGATAAATGGGTTTGCAAGTTTTTCAACTGTATTTATAGCAGTACCTAGAGTTAATCCATTTATAGGACCAAGTCCAGTTGGAATATTAGGTGGAGTTGGATTTATAGTAGTAGGAATTATTTGTTTAATTAAAATAAATAAGATGGATAAAGAAATGGAGGAAATATCTATATAGATATTTCCTTATTTATTTAAAAAGTTTACTTTTATAATAGAGACTATATACTAAAAATATTAACCAGTAAAACAAAATTAAATTTTAGCTATTAAAGTTAGTTAAATTTACAATATATGGTATATTATAAATATATAATTATAAAAATTTCGCTTAACTAATTTTGCCAACGATATATCCTTGCTCAAAAATGATATATAGAAAATATGATAAACTTGTAAAATTTATAAATAAATGATATATTTTAGATAAAAATAAAATAAAAGAGGGATACTATGTATTTACCAAGTAAAATCACAAATATATTATCTAAAATAACTAAATCATATACAGTTAAATATACAAATGGTAAAATAGAATCAGTATTTATAAGTGAAAAAGATGTAACAATACAAGCATCAAATAAGGGATACTGTATTTACTTAAAAGGTGGTCCTATATATTTAAATGATTTAAAGTCAATAGAGCCTCTTTTAGTAAAAATGAATGTTTTAAACAATAATGATAAAATTAAAAATAACAAGTCTATAAAAGATGAATTAATAGATATTTTTTCGAAAAATAAAGATACTTTTTCTGTAGAATATAATGGAGCACGTATAGTATCTTTAAATCTAGAAAATCCTAAATTGGTTATAAGTAAAACTAGTGTGGGATATTCATTAAATGTAAATAATGAAAACATATCTATAAATAATGTGGTATCATTAAAAAAACTTTTAACAAGAATGAATGTTATAAAGCCATTAAAGAAAAAAAATATTAAAAAAGATGTTTATGATTGTGGATTTGAACAACTTATGTTGGATATATAGACAGATTGCCTTTAAAAGGGCTGAACTTATATAAAGTTCAGCCTTTTTTAGTTTAATTTTAATATTATAAATTATAAATGATTAAAAAGTACTTGATAATATATAAAGATATAAGTATATTAAATATAAAACTAAAAGGAGAAAAATGTATAATTATGAATAATAATAAAACTTTAAATAAATCATTTTGTATAACTGCATTAATAATAGTACTTTTAATTGGAGTATACATATTTGTAAATCCAGTAAATGAAGTTATAAATAACATGGTATCATACTTAACTAAATTAGATTTAGAAGGACTTAAGAAATATATATTATCATTTGGTATGTGGGCACCAGTAATATCATTTTTGCTTATGATATTACAATCAGTAGCAGCACCACTTCCAGCTTTTATAATAACTTTTGCTAATGCGGCTTTGTTTGGATGGGTAAATGGAGCAATACTTTCATGGACAAGCGCTATGGTGGTAGCAGCATTATGTTTTTATATAGCTAGGTTTTTAGGAAGAGATACAGTTGAAAGACTTACAAGTAAACTTGCTTTAAAAAATATAGATGAGTTTTTAGGAAAATATGGCAAGCATACCGTATTAATAGCAAGATTACTTCCATTTATATCTTTTGATTTAGTAAGTTATGGTGCAGGGCTTACTTCAATGAAGTTTATACCTTTCTTTGTTGCAACAGGTATAGGACAGCTTCCAGCTACAATAGTTTATTCATATGTAGGTGGAATGCTTACAGGTGGAGCCAAGCTTATGATGATGGGAATTATGACCTTATTTGCAATAAGTGTACTTGTATATCTTTTAAAGCAAATATATACTGAGAAAAAAAGTAAAGTTTAAAGTTATACTAATTAGTAGATGGCTTTTCTAAATATAGAATAGCCCTTTACATTTTAGATTAGTAAAGTTAATTTTTTATAGGAGGATAAATGATGAAAATAATAAATTTAAATGAAAAAACTCTAGAAGAGATAAAAATAAATGAAAATAATTGTATAAACTGTAAAAGATGCTATAATTCATGTCCTATGATGAGTAAATACTCTTCATCGCCAAAAGAACTTATGAAAAAAATAATAACAGATAAAGGTGTAGATAAAAATATACCTTATTCTTGTTCTTCTTGCGAAGTATGCAACTTAAAATGTCCTAAAGATATAAAAATAAAAGAAATGTTTTATGATATGAGAAAAGATATTTTTAATAATGATAAAAAAAATATAAATGATATTGGATATAATAGTGTAAAATTTCATCAGATTAATAGTTTTTCGCCTGTATTTTCAAAGTCTTTTTCAAATAAAAGTACTAAGAAATTATTCTTTCCAGGATGCAGTTTATCAAGTTATAGCCCGGAAATAGTTTTAAAAGCATATGAGTATTTAAAGAAAAACATAGATGATTTATCAATAGCATTTAAATGCTGCGGTAAACCAACCTTATCAATGGGAGATGTGGATAAATTTAAAATATATTATTCTCAGGTAGAAAATTTATTTTTAGAAAATAAAATTGAAGAAGTTATAGTAGCATGTCCAAATTGTTTTAACACCATAAAAAAATATAGCAAATCAGTTAAAGTAAAAACTATATGGGAAGTTATAAATGAAAATTCAATTCCTAAAAATTTAATAAATCATTATAATGATTTAGATATTAAATTTAGTTTACATGATCCATGTCCTATAAGATATGAACCAAAAATTCATGATAGTGTTAGATTGATATTAAAATCTTTGGGGATTAAAATAGTAGAATTTGATAAAAGTAGAGAAAATACAGAGTGTTGTGGATCTGGAGGTATGCTTAGAGTAACAAATCCTAAACTAGCTTTAGAACAAACTAATAAAAGAGCTAGTGAAGCTAAAACTGATACAGTTATATCTTATTGTGAATCTTGTTGTGAAGCTATGATGATTGCAAATAAAAATACTCTTCATATATTAGATTTTATGTTCAATGATAATGTTATAAATAAAAGTAAATTTACTCAAGATAAAATATCTACCATAAAAAAATGGAAAAATAGATATAAATCTATAAAGTTAATTAAAAATTAATAATAAGATTTTAATTCAAAAATATGGTAATATAATATTTTAGAAGAAGAGGTGATATTTTGACAAAAAAATACAAAATAGCATATAAGGTAATAATATCTATAGCTATATTGATGCTTATATCAATTGTTGTATATAAGGTTTATAAAATGAATTTAGGAGTAGACGATATAAAAAATTATGTTGAGTCTTTTGGAAAGTTGGGACCAATAATATATATAATAATGTTCTCTCTAGTTCCCCTTACGCTTTTTCCAGATTCAATACTTGCAATATCAAGTGGTCTTATATTTGGATTAGTAAATGGATATATTTATACTGCAATTGGAGCTTTAATAGGAGGAACAATATCATTTTATATATCTAGAAAGCTAGGAAGAAATGTAGTAAAAAAACTTACCAAAGAAAAACTAGATAAGGTAGAAAATATGATAAATGAAAGAGGATTCTTTATAGTGCTTATGCTAAGGCTGATTCCTTTATTCCCATTTGATGTAATTAGTTATGGTTCTGGATTAACAAGTATAAGATATAAAGATTTCATACTTGCAACTTTCTTTGGAACAATACCAGGAATATTTGTATTTGTAAATATTGGAGCACAATCAGTTAATATAGGAAGCAAAAGTTTTTATCTATCAATAGCAGCTTTAATATTACCTTTGGTAGTATCCATAATATTAAAAAACAGATTTATTACAAAAAACTTAGAAAATAATAAATAAAATTAGGAGGTAAAATGTTAGATACACATGCAAGAAAATATGTAAATCCAATAATTGAATTAGGAGCTAAGTTTCTTTTAAAATTAAAATTAACTCCTAATAATGTAACCATATTAGCTTTATTACTAGGGGTATCAACTTCTATATTTTTATATTTTGATATGCAGATAATTGCAGTTACTCTACTTTGGGTATCAGGATACTTAGATGCAGTAGATGGAGCTATGGCAAGAAGAAGTAATAGTTCATCATCCTTTGGAACACTTCTAGATATTGTTTCAGATAGAATTGTAGAAGTAAGCATAGTGTTAGTACTAGGGCTTAAATTTGTAGATGTAAGATATAATCTTATAGTATTAACTGTATGTATACTTATGTCTATGACTATATTTTTAACAGTTGGAGCACTAAGTGAAAAAAAAGGAGTTAAATCATTTTATTATCAAGCAGGAGTGGCAGAAAGAAGTGAAGGATTTATATTTTTTTCACTTATGATTTTAATTCCAAGCTATTTAGGAATAATAACTAATATATTTTCAATACTAATAATAATAACTGCAATTCAAAGATTTTTGGAGGCAAAAAGATTACTGGATTAATAAATAATAAGGAGATATAAGTATGAAGAAAAAAATTTACATAGTACTATTATGTATGATGATGATTTTATCTTTAGTGGGATGTTCAAAATCTCAAAAATCAAATGATGCAAATAGTAATACAAATATACTAGATACTAGTTATGATGAAATTTTAAAAAGTGCAAAAGGAACTACAGTAAATTTTTATGGATATGGTGGTAATGAAGTTATGAATAAGTGGTTTGACACTTACGTAATACCACAAATGAAAGAAAAATATGATATAAAAGTAAAAAGAGTAGGAATGAATATTGATGATATAATGAATAAATTATTATCAGAAAAGCAAGCTAAAAGTAAAGATGGAGTAATGGACGTAGTTTGGATAAATGGTGAAAATTTTAAAACTGCAAAAGAGAATAATCTATTACTTGGATCATTCACAGAAAAACTTCCTAACTTTAATGATTACATAGACAAAAATTCAGAAACTATAAACACTGATTTTGGAACTCCTGTAGATGGGTTAGAAGCACCATGGGGTAAGGCAGAGTTTGTAGTAATTAAAGATACTGGTAAAGTAGCTCAAAATATAGAAGATACTGAAACATTAAAAGAAGCAATAATTAAAAATCCAGGTAAATTTACATATCCTGCTTTACCTGATTTTGAAGGAAGTGCATTTGTAAGAAATGTAATATACGACATAGTAGGATATGAAAACTTAATTAACTTACCTGAAAATGAAGATGAAGTTAGAAAAGTTATACAACCAGCTATGGATTATTTAAATGAAATTAAACCATATTTATGGAATAAGGGAGAAACCTATCCTGCTACCATAGCACAATTAGATAATATGTATTCAGATGGTGAGGTTTACTTTACCATGACTTATTCACCAAATACTGTTAAAGGAAAAATTGATAGCAATGAATATAGTAAAGATACAGAAATAATAGCATTTGATAAAGGAAATATAAGTAATACTCACTTTTTAACAATACCTGAAAATGCACCTAACAAAGAAGGAGCTATGGTACTTATAAACTTTTTAATGAGTATAGATGCTCAGGCTTCAAAAACTGATACTGCTAATTGGGGCGATATGACTGTACTAGATATGGATAAGGTTCCTAACGAAGAAAAGTCTAAATTTAGCGAAACTGCAGAGTTTGGAAAGACATTACCAGAGTTAAATGCGGGATTAGTACCTATAATAGAGAAGATATGGACTGAAGAGGTTTTACAAAATGGAAAGTAAACTAAAACCATATATATTACTAGCACCTGTCGCTATTATATTAATAAGTATAATGGGATTTGGAATAGCTAACTGTGTAATGCAGAGTTTAGGATATATGCCATATATAGGTGCAGAAAATATTAGTTTTAGATTTTATAAAGAAGTTATAAGAGATTCTGTATTTTTAGAATCTCTTATATTTAGTTTAAAAACATCATTTATATCGTCTACAGTAGCAGTTTTTATAGGAGTGATATTAGCATATTTTTTATCACAAGAGAAATTATCTAAAATAAAAGAATCACTATTAAACTTACCTGTTATAATTCCACATATAGTTGTAGTAATGTTGATGATAACTATATTTTCTCAATCAGGAATAATTTCAAGAATATTATATTCATTAAATATTATAAGTGATTCATCTCAATTCATGTCTTTAGTTTCTGATAAAAATGGAGTAGGAGTAATATTGGTATATTTATGGAAAGGAATCCCATTCACTATTATAACAGCTTATAATATTTTGAAAAATATAAGTAATAATTTAGAAAAAGTAGCCATAAATTTAGGAGCTAGTAAGTTACAATGCTTTAGATATATAATATTGCCATTAGCTTCACCAACAATAATATCTTCATTTATAATTTTATTTGCTTTTTCTTTTGGTTCATTTGAAGTCCCATTTTTGATAGGGCCAACAACACCTAAAGCACTTTCTGTTAGTGCATATACAAGTTATATAAGTTCGGACTTATCTCAAAGGTCATATGCTATGGTTATAAATGTTATATTATCTAGTTTAAGTTTTATACTTCTTATTGTGTATAATAAAATTCTAGAAAAGATAAATAGATATAAAATTTAGGAGGAGATATTAAAGTGAATTTAAAAAAAATAATAATAGAATTGGCTATTATAGCTTTTATATTTCCTCTAATAATATTGGGGATTTGGAGTGTAACAGGTTCTTGGATATATCCAAGTCTTTTACCTCAAAGTTATTCATTAAGAGGATTTCAGTATATATTAAGTTTAGATAATATAGCTATATTAATAAATAGCATAATACTATCAATTTTAGTTGTATTTATTACAATAGTGATTAGTATTCCAGCAGCTAAGGCACTATCTTTATATAATTTTAAAGGAAAGAAATTCTTTGAATTATTAGTATTATCTCCAGTAATAATACCTACAATATCAATAGCAATGGGAGTACATATATTTTTTATAAAGCTAAAATTAGCAAATACATATCTAGGGGTAGTAATTATAAATATATTACCTTGTATACCTTATGCTGTAGGAATTATATGTGATGTGTATAAATTAGTTGGAGATAAGTTAGAAATACAAGCAAAAATGCTTGGAGCAAGTAAGATAAATGTATTTAGATATATTACACTACCTTTATTACTACCAGGTATACTAGGAGCATCAAGCATGTGCTTTATAATAGTATTTAGTCAATATTTCTTAACTATGCTTATTGGAGGAGGAACTGTAATTACTTATTCTATGATTATGTTTCCATATATACAAAGTGGAGATAGAGTAATAGGCTCTATGTATAGTATAGTATTTTTAGTTGCAAGTATAATAGTTTTAATGTTAATAGAGAAAAGGATAAAAATATATTACAAAAATAGTAGCAGTTTTTTTGAAATATAAGAAATTAAGGAGAAATAGATATGTCATCAGTTAAACTAGTTAATATAACTAAAAGTTTTGATGAAAAGATAGTATTAGAAGATATAAATATAGATATAAAAAATGGAGAACTAGTATCATTACTAGGAGTATCTGGATGTGGTAAAAGTACAACACTACAATTAATAGCAGGACTTATTAATCCAGATAGTGGAGATATAATTTTTAATGATAAATCAGTACTAAATACACCAACAGGAAAAAGAGATGCAGTAATAGTATTTCAAGACTACTTATTATTTCCACATATGAGTGTATATGAAAATATTGAATTTGGATTAAAAATGAAAAATATAAATAAGAAAATTAGAAAAGATAAAGTTAAGGAGTTAATAAAACTTGTAAAATTAAATGGATATGAAAA
>NZ_CATXCO010000083.1:0-9244 GCF_958366745.1 uncultured Romboutsia sp. | reverse complement strand
TAAATAAGCTAAAAAATATGTATAATCACTAAAAAAGATTAATTTTTATAAAATAGAAAAAATTGTTTACATTATAAGTAAACTGTGATAATATTATAACAAAGTGAAAAATAAAAAAATTATGAATAATATGAAATTTAAGCCATGAAGGTTTATCGCTATAAGTGTATCTTCATGGCTTTTTTACGTATAAGGAAATTATAGTATAAATATATTTATAGATAACCTATGAATATAAGTAATATTAATAACTTTATAAACGTAAAAAATGACATTTTGAGAAAGGTAAATTTTTTATTTTAAATTTATATAATGGGGGGATTAAAATATGGGATTTATGAAACTCAAGAAAAATATATCAATTATGTTGGTTATAGGACTTATGTCAAGTACATTAATAGGGTGTTCAAATACAAGTTCAGATGCAGGTGAATCTGTAGATAAAGAAAATGATAGAAAGGCAAACAATGAATTAATAGCAGCAGTTACAAGTGAACCAGAAACTGGTTTTGATGCAACAGATACTGGACATGGTGATATGACTAGTGTATTTTTTAGTACACTATTTAAAAGAAATAAAAATTTAGGTATTGAAAATGATTTAGCAAAAAGTTACGAAATATCTGAAGATAGGTTAACTTGGACGGTAAAAATAAGAGAAGATGTAAAGTTTACTGATGGAGAAAATCTTACAGCAGAAGATGTTGTATATACATATGAAATAGCAAAAAATAGTGGCTCATCTATAGATTTAACTATGTTAGATAGTGTATCGAAAGTAGATGATTACACAGTAGAATTTAAGCTTAAAAATCCTCAATCTACATTTATTGAAAAATTAGCAACAGTAGGTATAGTACCTAAACATGCACATAATGAAGGTTTTTCAGATAATCCAATTGGTTCTGGTCCATATAAATTAGTACAATGGGATAAAGGTCAACAAGTTATAGCAGAGGCTAATGAAAATTACTACGGAGAAAAGCCATCAATAAAAAAATTAACAATGGTGTTTATGGATGATGATACAGCATATGCAGCAGTTAAAGCAGGAGAAGTTGATATAGCATCAATACCAGGTTCTTTTGCTAAAGAAGAAGTAGAAGGTAAGAAATTAATTGAATTAGATAGTATTGAAACCTATGGAGTAGCTTATCCTATGGAGCAACCAGGAAAAACTACATCTGATGGATATCCAATAGGGAATGCAGTAACAAGTGATAAAACTATAAGAAAAGCACTTACATATGCTATAGATAGAGAAGAATTAGTTGAAGGTATATTAGAAGGATATGGAGCACCATCAAGTACAGGGCTTGAAAAAATGCCTTGGTTAAATGAAGAAACTATAATAAAACCAGAAGAAGACGGTAAAATAGATGAAGCAAAAAAAATGCTAGAAGAAGCTGGATGGAAAGATACTAATAATAATGGAACAATAGATAAAAATGGAGTAGAAGCAGAGTTTGACTTACTATATACAGATGGAAAGTATAGACAAGAATTAGGTTTAGCTTATGTTGAAGTTGCAAAAAAACTAGGTATAAAAGTAAACTTAGAAAATAGAAATTGGGATACAATAGTTCCAGAAATAAATTCTCAAGCAGTGCTTTATGGTTTTGGTTCTGGCGATCCTTCTGAAATATATAATTTATATAGTAGTAAAACATTAGGAGTTGGAGTACCTTGGAACAATTCTGGATATTACAAAAATGATAAGGTTGATGAGTATATAGATAAGGCATTACAAAGTGAAGATGAAGATTCAGCTTTAGATTATTGGAAAAAAGCTCAATGGGATGGAGAAACAGGATTTTCACATATGGGAGATTGTGCATATACTTGGTTTGTAAATGCAGGACATCTTTACTTAGCAGATGAAGATTTAGACATAGGTACACCTGTTGTTCAACCTCATGGAGGAAAAGTATTATATAACATAACAGAGTGGAGTTGGAAATAGACTAAATATAAATAGGGCATTCTTTATAGAATGTCCTATTATTATAAAATGATATTAGATATAAAGGTGGAGTATTATTGTGAAGAATAAAAAAGAAATTTTAGGATTTATATTAAAGAAGTTTTTTAAACTTATAACTCTTTTAATTGCTCTTTGTATAGTAACATTTATATTACTAGAAAAATCACCTTTAGACCCAGTTCAAGCATATGTAGGAGCAGATTTAACAGTTACACAAGAACAAAGAGAAAATATAGCTGAGTATTGGGGGTTAAATAAGCCACCATTAGAAAGATTTTCTTCATGGTTTAAGGCAATTGCAAAGGGTGACTTAGGTAGGTCAATGATTTATAGAAGAGATGTAGTTGATGTAATATCAGAAAGATTTATGGCATCACTTGCATTAATGTTAGTTGCATGGGTTGTATCAGGAGTACTTGGATTTATTTTAGGAATTGTATCGGGAATTAATGAAGGAAAGTTTATAGATAAGTTTATTAGAGGATATTGTTATGTATTAATATCAACTCCTACATTTTGGATAGGAATTTTATTAATAATTATATTTTCAGTAAAATTAAAATTATTTCCAACAGGACTTGGTGTACCAATAGGTGTTTTATCAGATGAAGTAACTATATCAAGTTTAATTAAACATTTAACACTACCAGCTTTAACACTTAGCATATTAGGTGTTGCTAATATATGCTTACATACTAGAGAAAAAGTAATTGAAATTTTATCTAGTGATTATATTTTATTTGCTAAGGCTCGTGGAGAAAGTAAAAAAAGCATAGTATTTAATCATGTTATAAAAAATGTAGCTTTACCAGCAATAACATTACAATTTTTATCATTTAGTGAATTATTTGCAGGTACAGTTTTTGCTGAACAAGTTTTTTCATATCCAGGGCTTGGTCAAGCAACAGTTTCTGCAGGTCTTAAAGGTGATTTACCACTTTTAATGGGAATAGTTATAATAAGTTTAATTTTTGTATATACAGGAAATTTAATTGCAGATTTAATATATATGCTTATAGATCCAAGAGTGAAAGGAGGAAGTAAAGCATAATGAGTGAATTACAAGGGATATATTTAAATACAAATAAACCATTAAGAAATAAATTTGGGGTAAGAGAAAAAACACTACTATCTATTGCTTTATTTGTTTTTTTATTAGGTTCAATTATGATAATGGGAAGTCTAATAAGTACAGATGATATTTCTATAAATTTAACTAATAAAAATCTAGAGCCTAGTTTAAATCATTTATTTGGAACTGACTGGGTTGGGAGAGATATGTTTTATAGAACTATTAAAGGATTAAGCTTAAGTATGAAAGTTGGATTTTTAGCATCTTTTATAAGTGGTACAATTGCATTAACATTAGGTGTTATAGGAGCAACTTTAGGCAAGACAGTAGATAATATTATTACATGGATAATAGATTTAATATTGTCAGTGCCACATGCCTTAATAGTAATACTTATTTCTATATCAGTAGGTGGAGGATTTAAAGGTATAGTTTTAGGAGTATCATTAACTCATTGGCCATCTCTTACTAGGGTAATAAGAGCTGAAATAATGCAAATTAGGGAATCTGATTATGTAAAAATATCAAAAAAATTTGGAAAATCAAATTTATATATAGCAATTGAACATATAATACCTCATATAATACCACAACTTTTAATAGGTATAGTATTAATATTTCCCCATGCTGTACTTCATGAAGCTTCAATAACATTTTTAGGATTTGGTTTACCACCACATGAACCAGCAATAGGAATTATATTATCTGAATCTATGAAGTATTTAAATAGTGGAAGATGGTGGCTTGTATTTTTCCCAGGGTTAAGTTTAGTTATGGTTTCATTAATGGTTGATAATATTGGAAAGAAAGTTAATAAATTAATAACTCCAAAAACAGCTTATAAATAGGAGGTATTTATGAAAAAGGAGCCTATATTGTCGGTAAAAGACTTAGGAATATCTTTTTCTCAGTACACAAAGGGATTGAGAAGAAGAGAGTTAGAAGTAATAACTAATTTAGATATAGATTTATATGAAGGTGAAATACTAGCAGTAGTTGGCTCTAGTGGCTCAGGTAAAAGTTTATTAGCTCATGCTATACTTGGTATACTTCCTGATAATGCAACTACTGAAGGTAATATAATATATAAAGGTAAAACTTTAACTTTAAAGGACAAAGAAAAATTAAGAGGAAGAGAAATAGTATTTATACCTCAATCCGTAAATTTTTTAGACCCATTAATGAAGGTATCAAAGCAAGTAAAAATATCAATAGAGAATAAAGAAGAAGCAAATAAGCGTCAAAGGGATATATTTAATAAATATGGGCTTGATAAAAAAGTTGATAATCTTTATCCATTTGAATTATCAGGAGGTATGGCTAGAAAAGTTCTTTTATCAACTGCATTAGTATCTGACTGTAAAGTTATTATTGCAGATGAACCCACACCAGGGTTAGATGAAAAATCTCTTAATGAAGCACTTAAAGACTTTAGAAATATAGCAGATAGTGGGTGTGCAATATTAATGATAACTCATGATATAGAAGCTGCACTTAAAATAGCTGATAAAATAGCTGTATTTTATGCTGGAACAACCTTAGAGATTGCTAATGTAAATGACTTTAAAGGTGATGGTAAAAATTTAAGACATCCATACTCAAAAGCACTTTTTAATGCACTTCCTCAAAATGGATTTAAGCCAATAAAAGGATCACAACCTATGCCAAATGAATTACCAAAAGGATGTTTATTTCAAGATAGATGTGAATGTATTAGTGAAAAATGTAGGTTAATAAGACCAAATGCAAGGATGGTTAGAGATGGGATGGTGAGATGTTTAAATGCAACTTAAAGCAAAGGGAATAAATTTTAAATATAAAGATGATAAGTATATATTAAAAGATATTGATTTTACAATAGATAGTGGAGAAGTTGTAGGACTAATTGCACCAAGTGGATTTGGTAAAACTACTTTAGCTAAGATTTTAGCAGGATATGAAAAACCACAAAGTGGAACTGTTACAATAGATGGAAAAAAATTATCTAAAAAAGGGTATAGCCCAGTCCAATTAATATTTCAGCATCCAGAAAAATCTGTAAATCCAAAGTGGAAAATGGATAAAATTTTAAAAGAAGCTTTTGAACCTTCAAAAGAGTTATTAGATGATATGGGAATAAAGAAAGAGTGGCTAAAAAGATGGCCAAGTGAATTATCAGGAGGAGAATTACAAAGATTTTGTGTTGTTAGAGCATTATCGCAAGAAACTAAGTTTTTAATAGCAGATGAAATGACAACTATGCTAGATGCTATTACTCAAGCTCAAATATGGAATGTTGTTTTAGAACATGTTAAAAAATATAATATTGGATTAATTGTAATTAGTCATGAAAAAGCATTAGTAAATAGAATATGTGATAGGATTGTAGATTTAACTGAATTTAAAGAGTTATCTAGCAATATAGAATAAAATGTTTTATATTTTACCTATCTTTATATTATAGAAAAATAGTCATTTTAATTTATATAAAATGGCTATTTTATTTTGCTGAAATTTTTTCTTTAATATTAAATTAACCATTGATTTAACATGTTTTTTGCTTGAAATATAATGTAACCTTTTCGTAATTGGAAAATAATAGAATATTATATATAATAAAAAGTTAATAAATGTTATATTTTAATGTCGGTATTTTAGTAAATGAGATAAAAAAGAATACGGTAAAATTAAATTTTGTTATAATTTGAGTAATAGTTAATTAAGGGGGACATAATTGTGAGAAATAGCAAGTTTATAAACACAAGTATATTTATACTTAGTATTATTTGTTTAATAATAACATGTAAATTATTTTGGAATATAGCTATTTACGCTGATGAATTTAACACATCTCCAGATATAGTATTGGGTGGTGAATTCTGGTTATATATGAATTGGTTTAAAATAGGAGCATCTGCTTTGATTTGTATTTTATCAGGGATAAGTTTACTTAACTGTAATAATAAATCTAAATTATAAAAGTATTTTAGTTTAATTAATAATATTAATCAAATAGAGGGGGATTTGTATGAAAAAGATTATAATGACACTACTTTCTTTTATAACTACAACTTTATTAGTAGTTGGATGTAGTAGTAGCAAAGATATTCAAGATTTTAATATTGATAAAATAGCATTAGATGAGGCTAAAAAAATTACATCCGAACAAGGATATACTTTGAAATCAGAAACTCTAACTGAATCAGATATCTTGATAGGAGATTCTGAAGTCTTTACTCTTATAAAAGAAGCAAGTATAAAAGGTGGGTATTTAAAAGAGGATTTAGACTCTATGACAGAGGATAGAAAAGTTGTAGGATATGAATTAGCAGAAAAATCAAAAGAAGATGAACCAATTATGCTTTGTATGGTAATAGATAAAGGAAAAGTTATTGGTGCTTATTTAGACTACTCTGGATATTCTCCAGGTATTACATCTATAGATTTTAAATATAATTTTAAACAATTATAAAAATATACAAATATGATTGTTAGTAATATTAATATAATACAAAAAAGATAGGAGCATTAGCTCCTATTTTTTATGCAAAAGTAAATTATAATACCTTATAAATTGTGAATAAGGAAGTTAATAAAATACACAATAATAAATATATAAATTAAGGAGGTATAGTAATGAATCCTATAAACATAAATAATATAGTAACTAATAGAGAATTTTTAGTGGAAAATGAGAAGTTTAAAACATTATTTTTTAAGTTTGAAGATGGTAAAGGTCTACCAAATCACTCACACAATGGATTTGCAACAATTCAAGTTGTAAGTGGTACTGTGGATATAGAATTTAAAAATGGAGAAAAATTTGAACTAAAAGAAGGAGATTTTCTTCCTTTTGATGCAAGAATAGAACATAATGTAATATCAAAAGGAACAAGTAAGGTACTAGTTACTATATCGCAATCATTATCATAAATATTTAATATTAACCTAGATAAAGAGCCTGTATTAAAATTAATATAGGCTCTATTTACGTATACATTTATAACTTTATAAAGTACATAGGAAAAGAAATCCTATATAGTTAACTATTTATAAAAAATAAAATAAATAGTTATATTTTAGATAAATATGATAAAAATATATATTGTTAATATAAATATAAATGGAGGTAATATTGTGGAAAATAATATGGCAATAGAATATCCGATGTTTTGTTATCAATGTGAGCAAACAGCAGGAGGTAAGGGCTGTACTAAGATGGGGGTATGTGGAAAAACTCCTGAAGTAGCTGCACTTCAAGACCTACTTATATACCAAATAAAAGGAATAAGCTGTTATGCAAAAGAATTAGTTGAAAAAGGTGAAAATGTAGATAAAGACATAGTTAGCTTTATAGAAGATACTTTATTTACAACATTAACAAATGTAAACTTTGATGCAGATGTTCATGTTGAAATGTTAAAGAAATCTCAAAAAATAAAAGAAGCTTTAAGAAGCAAAGTTGGAAGTATAAAAAATAACACAGACCACGCTACATATAATTTAAGTGATACAAAAGCAGAAATGCTTAAAGATGCTAAAAAAGCAGGTATAATGTATGATCAAAATTTAGACCCAGATATTCGTTCATTAAGACAAACTATAATATATGGATTAAAAGGTATTAGTGCTTATGGACATCAAGCAAGAGCACTTGGATACTATGATGATCAAGTAGATAATTTTTATGTAAGAGCTTTAGAAGCAACAACTGATGATAATCTAGATGTAGAAGAACTAATAAGATGGACTATGAGAACTGGAGATATGAGTGTAGCAGTTATGAAAAAATTAGATGAAGCTAACACTACAGTTTATAAAAATCCATCTCCACAAAAAGTAAATGTTCACATTAAAAAGGGTCCATTTATAATTGTATCAGGACATGATTTAAAAGATTTAGACATGTTACTTAAACAAACAGAAGGAAAAGGTATAAATATATATACACATGGAGAGATGATACCTTCTCATGGTTACCCAGAGTTAAAAAAATATCCTCATCTTGTAGGAAACTTTGGTGGTGCTTGGCAAGATCAACAAAAAGAATTTGACGACATACCAGGATGTATACTTATGACGACTAACTGTTTAATGAGACCTAGAGAAACTTATAAAGACAGAATATTTACTACTAGCGTTGTAGGATGGGATGGAGTTAAATATATAGGTAAAAAGGAAGATGGAACAAAAGACTTTAGTGAAATAATTGATAAGGCATTAGAACTTGGAGGATATAAAGAAGATCAAGAGCCACATGAAATATTAGTTGGATTTGGACATCATGCTACATTAAGCCATGCAGAGACAATAGTCAATGCTGTTAAAGAAGGAAAAATAAGACACTTCTTTTTAATAGGAGGTTGTGATGGAGCTAGACCAGGTAGAAATTACTATACAGAATTTGCTAAAAAAGTTCCAAAAGACTGTGTAATACTTACACTAGCATGTGGAAAATATAGATTTAATAAATTAGAATTTGGAGAAGTTGCAGGACTTCCAAGACTATTAGATGTAGGTCAATGTAATGATGCATACTCAGCAGTTAGAATAGCAACAGCACTTGCAGATGCTTTTGATACTGATGTTAATGGACTACCGCTATCTTTAATAATATCTTGGTATGAACAAAAAGCAGTTGCAGACTTATTAGCATTATTATCATTAGGAATAAAAGGAATATACTTAGGACCAACATTACCAGCATTCTTAAGTCCTAATGTACTTCAATATTTAGTTGATACATTTGATTTAAGACTTATAAGTACTCCAGATGATGATTTAAAATCTTGTTTAGAACAAGGTATATAATATACTAATTAAACTTAAGAACATTGTATAACAATGTTCTTTCGGCATTTTTCTGTAAAAAAATGAAATAAAATGTTGAATTTTGTAGAAAAATGTATTAGTATATATCTAAGTTATTAGTAATTAGAATTTTTATAATTTATTCCTAAAAAAAATTTATTATTTTATTGTGCTTACACACAATAGAAAAATGGGTGTTGCAACAAATGCAACACCATTTTTTTATTTTTATATATTAAAGTGATTTAAAGATACTATTAAAAGATTAAAATTATATTTTATATTTTTAAACTTTTAAAAAAGATATAAATATAAAAAGCTAATCATATAAATATTATTGACAAGCAAAAATAATAAGGAGGGATATATTTGGAATTAGTAGTAACGATAATATTTGG
>NZ_CATXCO010000082.1:0-9273 GCF_958366745.1 uncultured Romboutsia sp. | reverse complement strand
TGCTTTAAATGCAACTAAAGCCGCTGTTGAAGAAGGTATAGTTGCTGGTGGTGGAACAGCTTTAGTTAGTGTAATACCAGCTTTAGATAAGTTAGTATTAGAACTAGAAGGAGAAGTTCAAATAGGTGCTAAGATAATAAGAAAAGCATTAGAAGAGCCATTAAGACAAATAGCTATAAATGCAGGTCTTGAAGGTGCTGTTATAACAGAAAGAGTAATTAATGCAGAGCCTGAGGTAGGATTTGATGCATTAAATGAAAGATATGTTAACATGATAGAGGTTGGTATAGTTGACCCAACTAAGGTTACTAGAAGTGCTTTACAAAATGCAGCATCTATAGCTGGAGTATTCTTAACTACTGAAGCTGCAGTTGCAGATTTACCAGAAGCTGAACCTGCTATGCCAGGAATGGGCGGAGGAATGCCAGGAATGATGTAATAAAAAGAGTAGCAAATTGCTACTCTTTTTTATTTTCAAATTTTAAATAAAATATATTTTAATAAAAAACATATTTCTTTAATAAAAGTTAGAATAATTGGAAGATAATTTGCAAAATATATATTTGATATATTATAAATATCATAAAAGTTCATCTTAGGGAGGCATAAAATGAGCAAATTTGTTGATGATTTAAAAAAAGATATAGAAGGTATGGAAGCTCGTCATGAGCAGCATAAGGAATTAAGACATGAAAAGCATGAAGAAAAGAAATTTGCTAGAGAGTTAAAGCATCAAATGAAACATGAAGAGCATGAAAAAGTTAAACAAGGTCGTAAGGTAGCTCATGAAGAAAAAAAAGAAGAAAGACACGCAAGACATGAAGAAAAGAAATTCGAAAAAGAGTTAAAACATCAGATGAAGCATGAAGAATAAAGAAAAAGATGGTTATACAAAATAGTATGACCATCTTTTTCATTACATAAGATTATTTATTAAAGTATCTATAAGTAACTTTGTTAAATTCTTTAATTGGTTTATACAATTATTATTGAAATCTAACATATACTACTTTTAATCTAAACTAGTAGTGATATAATTTTAATATGTAATATATTGGGAGTTTATTATTAGGAAAATTAACTAGTACAATGAATTAATTTTTTAATAATTAAACAAATACTGTAGAATATCAATAAGAGGGGAATTGTATATGGATTTAAGGAAGTTATTACAAGATGTTAAAGATGGTTCTACTAATATAGACGATGCATTAAGTTCACTTAAGAACTTACCTTATGAAGATATTGGATATGCTAATATAGATCATCATAGAGAAATAAGAATTGGATACCCAGAAGTTATTTACTGTGAAGGAAAGAGTGATGAACACATATTGGGAATTATAGAAAGAATGATGGAAAAAGGATCGAATATATTAGGAACTAGATGTAGAAGAGAAACTTTTGAAAAAATAAAAAGAGTTTATTCTAATTCGGAATATGAAGAAATATCTAAAATATTAAAAATTAAGAATCATAAAATATCTAATATAGGTAAAGGAAAAATCGTAGTTGTTAGTGGAGGAACATCTGATATACCTGTTGCAGATGAGGCTTATTATACTGCAAAATTTTTAGGCAATGATGTTGAAAGAGTTTATGATGTTGGAGTTGCTGGAATACATAGATTACTTAATAAAAATCATATATTACAAAGTGCAAGAGTAGTAATTTCAGTAGCTGGGATGGAAGGTGCATTACCTAGTGTAGTAGGTGGTCTTGTTGATGTACCTGTTATAGCAGTTCCTACATCTGTTGGGTATGGAGCTAATTTTGGTGGCTTATCTGCACTTTTAACTATGTTAAATAGTTGTGCATCTGGTATATCAGTCGTTAATATAGATAATGGATTTGGGGCAGGATATTTAGCATCGATGATAAATAAATTAGATTAGATTAGACTTGAGATAGAATTAAGGGGGAATATATGGAAGAAAGAATACTTTATTTTGATATAGTTAATGGTATATCGGGTGATATGACTATAGCTACATTATTGGATTTAGGAATATCTAAAGAAGTTTTTCTAGAAGAAATAAATAAGTTAAATTTAGGTGATGAATTTAATATAAATATACAAGAGGAAAATGAAGATGGAATAGTAGGAACAAAGGTAGAAGTTATTACAAAGGAAGTAAATGCCCATAGACACTTATCCGATATATATGAGATTATAGATAAGTCTTCTCTTAATGAATATGTAAAAGAAAATGCTAAAAAGATATTTATGGTAATAGCTGAGGCAGAAGCTAAAGTTCATGGTACGACTATCGATAAAATACATTTTCATGAGGTTGGTGCAATAGATTCTATAGTAGATGTAGTAAGTGCATGTATATTAGTAGACTTACTATGTGTAGATAAGATATATGCAACAACAGTTCCAGTAGGGTCGGGATTTGTAAAATGTGATCATGGTATTATGCCAGTACCTGCACCTGCAACAATAGAAATTCTAAAAGATGTGCCTATAAAGTTAAATACAGTTAAAGGAGAGTGTACAACACCAACAGGGGCAGCTATAATAAAAACTCTATGTGATGATTTTGTAGATGTATTAGAACTTGAAGTTAAGCAAATTGGTTATGGAATAGGTCATAAGAAGTTTGAAATACCTAATATATTAAGAACTGTTTTAGGTGTAAAAAAAAAGAAGAATTTATATATGAGATAATCGCTAATATTGATGATATGTCTTCTGAAGTATATTCGTATATATACGAAAAATTTATAAATGATGGGGCACTAGATATTTACACTCAAAGTATATATATGAAAAAAAATAGACCTGCAATTAAATTATGTATTTTATGTAAGGAAGATGATTTAAATAAATTTATTGATTTAATGATATTACAAACTAGTACATTTGGAATAAGATATAGCAAGTATAATAGAGTAACATTAGATAGAAAGTTTACTAAAATAGAAACTGAATATGGTAAAATAACAGTTAAATTAGGCTACTATAATGGTCAACTAATCAGGATTACTCCTGAATATGAAGACTGCAAAAAGATATCAATAAATAAGAATATTCCTTTAAATAGTTTAGTAAATAATATAAACTATTTGATAAATAAAAAATTTAATATAAATTATTGACATAAGGAATAATTTTTGATAAATTAATACTCAACTTAATAAATACTTAATTAAATAAAGAATACGTCACTCGTATATACTCAGAAATAAGGTCTGAGAGTTTCTACCGAGATACCGTAAATATCTTGACTATGAGTGAAATTATTATAAATAGCATTAATTAAGTAAATATGTAGGCTGATGAATATCCCTATATATTGGCTACAAAAATGCTTAAAAAATCTGTATAGTAATTTCACTTTAAAAAAATGAAATTATTATGCAGATTTTTTTATAACCACTTTAAAAACGAACGAAAATAATGTAATATTATAAATATATTCGTAAATTTAAGAAAAGGGGAGAAATAAAGATGGCTAAAATACTAAAAGAAGGCTTAACGTTTGATGATGTTTTATTGATACCACAAAAATCAGAGGTATTACCTAAGGATGTAGATATAACAACTTATTTAACAAAGAAAATAAAATTAAACATTCCCCTAATGAGTGCAGGGATGGATACTGTTACTGAATCTAAAATGGCAATATCTATGGCAAGACAAGGTGGAATAGGTATAATACATAAAAATATGTCTATAGAAGAACAAGCATTAGAAGTTGATAAGGTTAAGAGAAGCGAAAGTGGAGTTATAGTAGATCCTTTCTATTTGTTAAAAGACAATACTTTACAAGATGCAGATGATATAATGGCTAGATATAAAATATCAGGAGTGCCTATAGTAGATGAAAGTCATAAATTAATAGGGATAATAACTAATAGAGATATAAAGTTTGAAGATGACATGACAAAGAATATAGAAGATGTTATGACAAAAGAGAACTTAGTTACAGCTAAAGAAGGAGTAACTTTAGAAGGAGCTCAACAAATATTAAAAACTCATAAAATAGAGAAGTTACCTATAGTAGATGAAGAAGGACACTTAAAAGGATTAATAACTATAAAAGATATAGAAAAGAAAATACAATATCCTAATTCAGCAAAAGACGAACGTGGAAGATTATTATGTGGAGCTGCAGTTGGAATAGGTGTAGACCTTATGGATAGAGTAAGAGCTTTAGTTAAAGCTAATGTTGACGTTATAGTTTTAGACAGTGCACATGGTCATTCAAAAGGTGTTATGGATGCACTTATAAAAGTAAAAGAGACTTATCCGAACCTTCAAGTAATAGCAGGTAACGTAGCAACTCCAGAAGCAACAGAAGATTTAATAAAAGCAGGGGCTGATTGTGTAAAAGTTGGTATAGGACCAGGTTCTATATGTACAACGAGAGTTGTTGCTGGTATAGGGGTTCCTCAAGTTACAGCAGTTATGGACTGTGCAGAAGTTGGTAAAAAATATGGAGTACCTGTAATAGCAGATGGTGGAATCAAATATTCAGGAGATGTTGTTAAAGCATTAGCAGCAGGAGCTTCAGTATGTATGATGGGATCATTGTTTGCTGGAACAGAAGAGAGTCCAGGAGAAATAGTACTATATAAAGGAAGATCTTATAAAACATACAGAGGTATGGGATCTATAGGAGCTATGGAAAAAGGTTCTAAAGATAGATATTTCCAAAATGATGCTAAAAAATTAGTACCTGAAGGCGTAGAAGGAATGGTTGCATACAAGGGAAAAGCTGAAGATATAATATTCCAAATGATAGGTGGAATAAGAGCTGGTATGGGTTACTGTGGAGCACCTACACTAGAAGATTTAATGGATAATGCAGCATTTATAAAAATAACAGCAGCATCTTTAAAAGAAAGTCATCCACATGATATAACAATAACTAAAGAAGCACCGAATTACAGCACACAAGGAGAAATATAGCATATGAAGCATGAGTTAGTATTAGTAGTTGACTTTGGAGGTCAATATAATCAATTAATAGCAAGAAGAGTAAGAGAAAATAACGTATATTGTGAAATAATACCTTATACTACAGATATAGAAAAAATAAAATCAATGAATCCTAAGGGGATAATATTCACAGGTGGACCTAACAGTGCATACTTAGAGGATTCACCTAAGATAGCTAAAGAAATATTTGAAATAGGAGTTCCTATACTTGGTATATGTTATGGAATACAAGTAATGTCTCATATATTAGGTGGTAACGTAAGAAAAGGAACAAATGCTGAAAAAGAATATGGAAAGACTGAAATAACATATAAAGAGTCTGCTATATTTGAAGGAATATCTACAAATATAGTATGGATGAGTCATACAGACTTAATAGATAAACTTCCAGAAGGATTTAAATCTATAGCACATACTAAAGATTGTCCTGTAGCAGCTATGGAAAATACAGAGAAAAAATTATATGGAGTACAATTCCACCCAGAAGTTGAACATTGTCAAGATGGAGATAAAGTACTTAGAAACTTCTTATACAATGTTTGTGGGGTAAGTGGAGATTGGACTACAGACTCATTTATAGCTGATAAGATAAAAGAATTAAAAGAAATAATAGGTGATAAAAAAGTACTTTGTGCTTTAAGTGGTGGAGTTGACTCATCAGTAGCAGCAGTACTTGTTCATAAAGCTATAGGTGATAACTTAACTTGCGTATTCGTAGACCATGGTTTACTGAGAAAAAATGAAGGTAACGATGTAGAAAGAATATTCAGAGATAAGTTTGATATGAACTTAATAAGAGTTAACTGTGAAGATAGATTCTTAGGTAAGTTAAAAGGAGTAACAGAACCTGAAGCTAAGAGAAAAATAATAGGTGAAGAGTTCATAAGAGTATTTGAAGAAGAATCAAATAAACTTGGAAAAATGGATTTCTTAGTTCAAGGAACTATATATCCAGATGTAGTTGAAAGTGGACATGGAGAAGCTGCAACTATAAAGTCTCATCATAACGTTGGTGGAATACCTGAAGATATAGAATTCCAAATAGTTGAACCTTTAAGAGAATTATTCAAAGATGAAGTAAGAAAAATAGGTTTAGAATTAGGAATAGATGAAGATTTAATATTTAGACATCCATTCCCAGGACCAGGACTTGGAATAAGAGTTATAGGTGAAGTAACTAAAGAAAAATGTGACATATTAAGAGAAGCAGATGCTATATACATGGATATATTAAAAGAACATGGTTTATACAAAGAAATATGGCAAGCATTTGCTACATTACCAGATGTAAAAACAGTTGGAGTTATGGGAGATGAAAGAACATATGCTTACTTAGTAGGTATAAGAGCTGTTACATCTTCTGACGGGATGACTTCTGATTGGTATAAAATGCCATATGACGTATTAGAAAAGATATCAAATAGAATAGTAAATGAAGTTGACGGAGCAAACAGAGTAGTTTACGATATAACTTCTAAACCACCAGGAACAATAGAGTGGGAATAAAAAATATACTGTATGATTCTAACTTAAATGTATTTTAATGAAGAATATAAAAAGAATTTTATAAAGTATTACTCGAAAAAATAGACAGTATTAGGAATATAAAATATGAATATTATGCAACCTATAATATATGAAATATTTAAAGACACTAGGAGGAAATTATGAAATTTAAAAAAATAGCAGCATTAAGTACTGCAGTAATAATGTCAGCATCTATGTTAGTTGGATGTGGTAATAATAAATCAAAAGAAAATACAGATAAAAGTTTTAAAATTGGAATGGTAGCTGATATCGGTGGTATAAATGATGAATCATTTAACCAAAGTGCATGGGAAGGTCTTCAAAAGGCTGAAAAAGATTTTGGAATAGAAGTAAAGGTAATAGAATCTAAGCAAGCATCAGAATATCTTCAAAATATGGAAAGTTTATTAGATGAAGACGTAGATATGGTAATAGGTGTAGGATACACTATGAAAGAAGATATAGAAAAACAAGCGAAAAACTATCCAGATAAGCAATTTGTATTAATTGATGAAACATATGATAGTATACCTGAAAATGTAACACCTATATTATTTAGAGAAAATGAAGCAGCGTACTTAACTGGACTTGTAGCTGGTAAAATGACAGAAAATAATAATGTAGGATTTATAGGAGGTATCCAAACTCCTGTTATATCTAGATTTGAATATGGATATAAAGCAGGTGTAAAAGAAGCAAATAAAGATTGCAATGTTAATGTACAATATGCAGGAACATTCTCAGATGCAGCAAAAGGTAAATCTATAGCTAATCAAATGTACGGAAATGGTTCAGATATAATACTTGCTGCAGCTGGAGGAACAGGATTAGGATCAATAGAATCTGCTAAAGAACAAAATAAATATGCTATAGGTGTAGATAGAGATCAAAGTGACTTAGCACCAAAAAATGTATTAACATCAGCATTAAAGAAAGTTAATGTAGGTGTATATGATACAGTAAAAGAATTTATAGAAGGTAAATTAAAAGGTGGACAAGAAAAAGTTTATGGACTTAAGGAAGATGGTGTTGGTATACCAGAAACTACAAAGAATTTAGTACCACAAGAGATAATAGATTATGTTAACTCTATGATAGAAAAAATAAAGAATGATGAAATAAAAGTTCCAGTTAATGAAGAAGAGTATAAATCTATGTAAAAATAAATTAATAAGTGATATAAAAAAGCCCAATTAAGATTGGGCTTTTTTTATATGTAAAAATACGAACTATTTATAATTAATACATAAAAACATATATACAAATGTAAAAAAATGTTGAAAAATAATTTTTATTATAATATAATTATCCATGCGATTATAATAAAATACGAATTATATGACATATTAAAAATAAAATGTTAGGAGGATGACTATGCAAGCTACTCAAGTAACGAAGCAGAGTTTTCTAGATAAAACTTTCAAATTAAAAGAAAACAAGACAAATATAAGGACAGAGGTTTTAGCAGGAACAACAACATTCATGACAATGGCGTACATATTAGTTGTAAACTCTAATATACTTGCTGATGCGGGAATGGATAAAGGCGCAGCTTTTACTGCTACAGCAATAGGGGCATTCATAGGCTCATGTATAATGGGTATATTAGCAAATTATCCAGTAGCTCTAGCTCCTGGTATGGGGCTTAATGCATTTTTTGCATATACAGTAGTATTAAGTATGGGATATAGCTGGCAGTTTGCACTTTGCGCAGTATTTATAGAAGGTATAATATTTATATTAATGTCTGTAACAAATGTTAGAGAGAAAATATTAGATTGTATACCTAATGTTTTAAAGGATTCAATAACGGCTGGTATAGGGCTTTTTATAGCTTTTGTAGGATTAGCAAATTGTGGACTTGTTACAAATGGAGCAACAATACTTCAATTAGGTAATTTACAAGATCCATTAGTGCTATTAACTATATTTGGTTTAATAGCAATATCTATATTACTTGCTAAAAATGTAAAAGGAGCATTCCTTATAGGAATGTTAATAGTATCAGCGGTAGGAATGGCTATTGGTTTAGTAGAGGTGCCAAATGCAGTAGTATCTAGTGTACCTTCAATGAAGCCAGTATTCTTACAAGCATTATCAATTCCTTTTAATCAAATATTTAGTTTTGATATGTTTATGGTAGTGCTTACATTCTTATTTATGGACTTATTTACTACAGTAGGATGTTTAGTAGGGGTAGCATCAAAAGGTAATATGTTAGATGAAGATGGAAAGTTACCTAGAGTTAAACAAGCACTACTTTCAGATTCGATAGCAACAACAGTTGGAGCATTACTTGGAACATCTACAGTAACATCATATGTTGAAAGTGCAGCAGGTATAGGAGAAGGTGGAAGAACAGGATTAACTGCAATAACAACAGGATTTATGTTCTTACTTGCATTATTCTTTGCACCAATATTTACATCAATACCAACACAAGCAACAGCGCCAGTTCTTATATTAGTAGGAGTTATGATGGCAAGTTCGCTTACAAAGATAGATTTTGATGATTTTACCAATGCAATACCAGCATTCTTAACATTTGCTATGATGCCACTTGCATACAATATAGCAGATGGAATAATATTTGGTATAATATCATTTACAATATTAAAATTAGTTACTAAGAAAAAAGAAGAAGTGAATATATACTTAATAATACTTTCTATTATATTTGTATTAAAGTTTATATTCTTAAATTAATAATTCGAGAGCTATCTCTATTGAGATGGCCTTTTTATATTTCCTGAATTGTCAATTTAAATCAGACAAATTACTTATGAATCACTAAG
>NZ_CATXCO010000081.1:0-9390 GCF_958366745.1 uncultured Romboutsia sp. | reverse complement strand
TTCAATTCTATAAATTAACCTACTGTTTAATTTTCAAAGTTCTTTCTTTCAACTTCTTAAGTTTACCAAAGTTATTTTACTTTGTCAACTTATTTTTTAAGTTGTTTTATTTTGTTTTGCCCTTTTCTTAAGGACAAGTAATAATATATCATCTTTAATTTATATCGTCAATACTTTTTTTAAAGTTTTTTTATATTTTTTATTTATATTTATGTTTATCTTTCTATGTTAAAAATTATTCTATATTAGAATCCCCCTATTTCATCAGGTTTATACAGCTATATATAACTTAATTTAACCTTTTACAGTAGTAATAGTATTTACGCATTTCTTTTTTATATTCTTTTCAAAATTAATAAAAAGAATTAGTGTAAACATATTTTAAGAATTCATCTACTACTAATTCTTTTTTAATTTATTTTTCTAATAAACTTTCTATTCTATTTAAATCAAATCCTAATACATGCTCTCCATCTATAAGTATAACTGGAATAGACATGTATCCCATCTTTATCAACTCTCTTTTAGCTTCTAAGTCTTTAGATATATTATACTCTTTAAGTTCTATATTTCTATTTTTTAAATATTCTTTAGCTTTAATACACTGTATACAGGTATCACTAGTATATATCTCTACCTTTTTCATTTAATATACCTCCTAAGCATTATATACTTGTATTTTTTTATTATATTAGATTATTATTATCACATATCAGTTAATAATAATTTATACTATATAATATTTTAGTTTTTTAAAGTATAATTAATAATACATAAAATTATGTTATTGTTCAATATAACTCTATTATATTAGGAGGAAATTTTATGATCAAAAAAGTACTAATTATGTCAGCATCTACTGGCGGTGGACATAATAGAGCTGCTCGCGCAATTAAAGAAGAGCTTGAAAGTAGAACTATAGATAATATGTCTATAGAATGTGAGATTGTCGATAGTTTAAAGTTAGTTAATAATACAATGGATAAAGTAATTTCTAGAGGTTATGAGAAATCAGCGCTATATACACCTAAGGCATATGGTAGTGTATATAGATTTTCAGAGACTACTATTGCTTCGAAAAATGAATTTAAAACAAACCCTCTAACATCTTTAATGGCTAGAAAATTTAAACATTTACTAAATGAATCTACGCCAGATTTAATTATAGGAACTCATCCATTTCCTATGATAGCCCTTAGTACACTTAAAAAAAATAATAATATTCATTCTTTAAGTCGAAGTGAAAGCTTCTATAAATCTACTAAAGTGGATATCCCACCTATGATATCCGTTTTAACAGACTATACTACCCACTCAACGTGGATTCAAAATGAAATTGATTATTATATTGTTGGACATGAATATGTTAAAGAGTTGCTAGTATACGAAGGAGTTGACAGTGAAAAAGTTAAGGCTTTCGGAATCCCTGTTGAAAAATCTTTCTTAAGTCATAGAGATAGAGAGACTGTATTAACTGAACTTGGCTTATCTCCTGAAAAATTAACTGTCTTACTTATGGGTGGAAGTTTCGGAGCTGGTAACATAAAAGAAACATTAGAAGATTTGATTGCTATAGATAGAGATTTTCAAATATTGGTAATAACTGGTAGAAATGAACATCTAAAAGATAAGTTATCTAAAATGCTAGATTCTACTATACATAATAAAAATATATGTTTATTAGGATATACAAATAAAATGAATGATATCTTAGCTTCTATCGATGTATTAATATCAAAACCTGGTGGTCTTACTACTACAGAAGCATTACTTAATGATGTTCCTATGATTGTTCCTTACTTTATACCAGGTCAAGAAGAAGAAAATCTAGATTTCTTAACTAATTGTGGTGCCGCACTTAGAACAACTAAAAAGTATAGCTTACCTGTTTTACTAAAAGTACTTATCGATGACCCTTCTAGGCTAGATAATCTTAGAAAAAATATAAAGTCTATACGTAAATTCGATTCGGCAGTTAATATATCTAACTTAGTCGTAGATATATTAACTGATAACGAATAAATTTTAATATATTCTAAACAAATCCAGTTATAAAAAAGAGCCTTGAGATATTTTATTATCGCTTGGCTCTCTTTTACTATAAAAATATTTAAATATCTTTACCTAAAAATTTTAAATTTAATATCTAGGCTCATAAAAATCTTCTTCATAATCATATTGATAGTTCTTATAATTATTTCTAAATTCACTACGTACATTACTTGAAGATTTTTTAGACTTTTTCTTAATCAAAGCATCTATATCTATATTCTTTAATTTTTTTTCTTCTCGTACATTTTTAGCTTTTTTCATAGATTTATATTTTTCTAAAGTCATAGTTGTTTCCATATTATACTCCTACTAAAACATAAAAACCGAGGCATGTACCTCGATTTTTTATATTTCTCTTCTACCTTCTAAAGCTTTCGATATAGTAACCTCATCTGCGTACTCTAAATCTCCGCCTACTGGTAGACCATGTGCTATTCTTGTAACTTTTATACCCATAGGTTTTAAAAGCCTTGCTATGTACATAGCTGTTGCTTCCCCTTCTATCGTTGGGTTAGTAGCCATTATTATTTCTCTTACATCTTGTGTTCCTAATCTTTGTATAAGCTCTTTTATCTTTATCATATCAGGTCCTATACCATCCATAGGAGATATAACACCATTTAATACATGATATTGACCTTTAAACTCTCTAGTTCTTTCCATTGCAGCTACATCTCTTGGATCTTCTACAACACATATTACACTAGAGTCTCTATTCTTATTAGAACACATACTACAAGGGTCTGTATCTGTTATATTACAACAAACAGAGCAGTATTTTATTTCTCTCTTAGCTTCTATTATAGCTTTAGATAAAGATTCTACATCATTAGTATTCATATTTATAATATGAAATGCTAATCTTTGAGCAGTTTTTCTTCCAACCCCAGGAAGCTTTGAAAACTCTTCTATCAGCCTAGTTATAGGCCCTGTATAAACTTGCATATAATCACCTACTAAAATAATCCTGGTATATTCATTCCTCCAGTTACTTTACTCATTTGACTTGCTTGCATTTCATCAACGCTTCTTAATGCTTCATTAACAGCACTTAAAACTAAGTCTTGTAACATTTCTATATCATCTGGATCAACTACCTCTGGTTTTATATTTATATCTATTAATTCTTTCTTACCATTAACCTTTACAGTAACAGCTCCTCCACCAACAGAAGACTCTATCTCCTTTGCTTCTAATTCAGCCTGCATTTTTTGCATATTTTCTTGCATCTTTTGAGCTTGCTTTAATAGATTATTCATATTTCCAGGCATCATTCCGCCTCCAAAACCTCTTTTAGCCATAACTAAAATCCTCCTTTAAAATTTTTTCTATATTTTATTATTATATCATAATCTTTTTTATTATTAATCTTGTTTTTCTTCATTATCCCTTATTTCAAGTATATCATCTTTAACTATAGACTTTAGTATTTCTTCACCTTTGTCCACTTTTTCATTTTTTATTTCTAGTTCTATATTTTTAACTTCAGACTCTAATATTATTTTTATACTAAAGCTTCTATTAATAGTTTCTCTTATCATTTGTTCTATATATGATATAGTTTCTGGGCTACTTAATCTTTTCTTTGCAAATTCAAATCCATGTCCATAAATTATATATAAGTTATTATTATAAACATTAAACCCACTCACATCACCTAATAAGAAATATACCGGCATCTGTTTATTTACTTTATCTTCTTTTATTTTCTGTCTTATCTTCTGCCATGATGACTCTATTAATTTAACATCTTCACTTTTTACATTTTCATATACTATTTCTTCAGGTTCTTCTTTCTCTATAATTATTTCATTAGTCGATATATTGTTCTCTATTGTATTTATTTTTATATTACCACTCTCAATAGTTTTTTCTAGATTTTCTATTCTCTTTATTAAAGCTTCTTTACTTTCATCAAACATAGGTTGAGCAGTTTTCATAATAGTGACTTCTGCTAATACTCTAGGATTAGATGATGTTTTCATATTATCTTGAGTTTCTGATAATATATTTAAAATTCTTATTAAATCATTTACATCTACTATCTTAGATTGTTCTTTTAATAGCTTTATTGTTTCCTCTGGAAGTGATATAATCTCATCTAATTCAGTTGATACTTTACATACCATTAAATTTCTAAAATGATCTATTAAATCATTTATTAAATTTCTTATATCTTTCCCCCATACAACAAACTCATTTAGTATTTGTAGAGATCTCTTTGTGTCCTGATCTATTATTGACTGAGCCATCTCAAATAATTGTTCTATATTAACTGTTCCCAATAACTCTACAGCATCTTTATATTCTATTTTATTATCTGAAAAAGATATACACTGGTCTAATATACTTAAAGCATCTCTTAATGCCCCTTGAGAGTTTCTAGCAATTAAATTAAGTGCCTTTTCTTCTACTTCTATATTTTCTTCATTACATATTTTTTTCATTCTATCAGTCATATCTTTAACTGTAACTCTTTTGAAGTCAAATCTTTGACATCTAGATAAAATTGTTGCTGGTATTTTATGTGGCTCTGTAGTAGCTAATATAAATATTACATATGATGGTGGTTCTTCTAAAGTCTTTAATAGGGCATTAAATGCACCTTGAGATAACATGTGTACCTCGTCTATTATGTATACTTTATATTTAGCCTTAGTTGGAGAATACTTAACGCTTTCTCTAAGCTCTCTTATATCATCTACACTATTATTAGACGCAGCATCTATTTCTACGACATCCATCACATTGTCATTTAATATGTCTCTACATACTTCACATTCATTACAAGGCTCTTGATTTATACTATTCTCACAATTCACAGCTCTTGCAAATATTTTAGCTGTTGATGTTTTACCTGTACCTCTTGTACCTGAAAATAAATAAGCATGACCTACATTGTTGTTCTCTATCTGATTTTTTAATGTTCTTATAATATGTTCTTGACCTACAACATCTTCAAAATTTTGAGGTCTATACGATCTATATAAGGCTTTATGCATTCCTCTCTCTCCTTAATGTAAAAATCAATCTAATATATTAATTTCCTATATCTTGAAATATTATATCATTATCTTTAATAAAGTTATATAAATTACAATTTTGGATATTAAAAAAATCCCTGATTAAAGGGATTCTATTTTTATATATAAATGCTGTACACCATCTATTGACTTTGCCTTACAAGCGTTACCTAAACAGTTAGCTCGGCTTAGGCACCCCTACGGCACACGAAAGTGGTCACTTACCGCTGCTTCCTTCCGGATCTGACGGGGTTCATGAGTTTTCGTTGCGTAGGACCTAAACGTCAACACCACTTATTTAGGGCAGCCTTACAAAGCAAAAGCCTCTAGATGGAATTCAATCCTGCTATAGCGGATTGCAGGTTACAGGGCACCGCTACCTCCCCATCTAGTACAGCAAAATTACAACCATATTTAATATTCTCTGGCGGAGAGTATGGGATTCGAACCCATGATACGTTTTTGACGTATACTCACTTTCCAGGCGAGCGCCTTCGACCATCTCGACCAACTCTCCATATTATCTTTTCCTTAAATTCTTAAAAAATTCTTGTAATATATTAGAGCATTCTTCTTGTAATATACCGAATGTGGTCTCGATATTATTATATTTATAATAATCTATTTTAAATTCATGTTGTTTTTCTGTATATGCATTTTTTATATGTTTTGTTCCAATTATAAGTTTTTTTATTCTAGAGTGAACTATTGCTCCACTACACATTATACACGGCTCCATCGTTACATATAAATCACAATCAACTAGTCTCCATCCACCTAACTTTTCTGAAGCTTGTCTTATAGCTAAAACTTCTGCATGAGCTGTACAATCATTTAACGTTTCAGTTAAATTATGAGCCCTTGCTATAATTTCATTATTCTTTACAATTACAGCTCCTATAGGTGTTTCACCTTTTTCATATGCTTTATTTGCTTCTTTTAAAGCCTCTTTCATGTAGTATGAGTTTTCCATATCGCCTCCTAAAACTTACAACAAGTTTATATTAACATAGTTTATTTTATATTTCAACTTAAATTTAAATATTAATCCTATAATATAAACTCATATATGCATAGTGCTCTATATACAAAATAAATAACTTACTCTATCGTGCTACTTATTCCCTACACATATTTAAAATACTACATAGAGTTTTTTAGTAATTATTTTTTTATTATAAACGCTAGTATTTTCAAAAATATAATTTATCTAATACAATAAATTAATTAATCTGTTTTACTCGTTATTTTACTAAACCTATTGAAATTACTATATAGTTTTTTAGCTATCAAGATGTAGATTTTTAGACTATAGTATTTTCAATAATCATATTCAATTAGCACAACGAGTTAATATATTTATAGTAAAGTTTTAGACTTAATCATTAATAAATTATATTTAATACTATATCTTATTAAAAATATATAAGAGTATCTTAAAATAATAATCTTAGGATACTCTTATATTTATATAAACTATATCTTATAATTCATTTTTCTTTATAACATCTACACCCATATATGGTCTTAATACTTCTGGAACAACTACAGATCCATCAGATTGTTGATAGTTTTCTAATATAGCAGCTAAAGTTCTTCCTACTGCTAATCCTGAACCATTTAATGTATGAACGTATTCAGCTTTAGATTTTTTATCCCTCTTGAATCTTATACCAGCTCTTCTAGCTTGGAAATCTTCAAAGTTTGAACAAGAAGATATTTCAACATATCTGTTGTAACTTGGCATCCATACTTCTAAGTCATACTTGAATGCTGCAGTGAATCCTAAATCACCTGTACATATTCTAACTACTCTGTATGGTAATCCTAATAATTGTAACATTCTTTCTGCATCGTTAGTTAATTTTTCTAACTCTTCATAAGAGTTTTGAGGATCACAGAATTTAACTAATTCAACTTTGTTGAATTGATGTTGTCTTACTAAACCTCTTGTATCTCTACCAGCAGAACCTGCTTCAGATCTGAAACATGGAGTATATGCACAATATTTTATAGGTAATTGATCTGCAGTTAATATTTCATCTCTATGTATATTAGTTACTGGTACTTCTGCAGTTGGTATTAAGAAATATTCCATTCCTTCTATTTTAAACATATCTTCTTCGAACTTTGGTAATTGTCCTGTTCCTATGAAGCTTGTTCTATTTGCCATGAAAGGAGGTAAAACTTCTGTATATCCATGTTCTTCTGTATGAGTATTTAAGAAGAAGTTTATGATAGCTCTTTCAAGTCTTGCTCCTAATCCTTTGTATAAAGTAAATCTTGAACCTGTTATTTTACCAGCAGTTTCAAAGTCTAATATTCCAAGACCTGTACCTATATCCCAGTGTGCTTTACCTTCGAAATCAAACTTTGGAGTTTCTCCCCATTGTCTTATTTCAACGTTATCTTCATCTGTAGTTCCTTGTGGAACATCTGGGTGAGGAACATTAGGTATTCTCATTAAATTATATTCCATTTCACCTTCAACTGTTCTAACTTGCTCATCTATAGCTTTTATCTTGTCTGATAATTCTTTTAGTTGAGCTTTTGCAGCATCTACATCTTTACCTTCTTTTATAAGTTGAGGTATTTTCTTAGATTCAACATTTAACTCATTTTTCATTACTTCAACTTCTTTAAGTAATTCTCTTCTCTTATCGTCTAAGGCAACTACAGCATCTAGATCGAATTCTTTTTCCCCTCTTCTATCCATTGCCTTTTTTATGTCTTCTAAATTTTCTCTTATTCTTTTTATATCTAGCATTTTACTTCCTCCTATTTTTATTTTATAGCTATTTTCTAGCTTATTTTTCAATACATATGTACATTTAGATAACGTTATCTCTTTAAAATTTATCTTAAGATTTTTATTGAATAGCTTTCCTAAAACAATTAATTATAATAAAAAAAGACCTTCTATCCCCCTATAAAAAGGGACGAAAGTCTTTGATCCGCGTTGCCACCCTAATTGACCATACGTTTTATGTATAGTCCTCTCAATCCTGTAACGTAGGTATACGTCTAATCTTACTATTATTTCCGATTAGAAGCTCTGGAATGGATTCAAAAATCATTGTAATGAGTTCACACCAACCACTCACTCTCTGAATACAAACATATTTTTTACTATTTTCCTTCATAGCTTTTAAACTAATTGTTTTATTTGATAATCATTATATTATATATATAACCAAGTTTCAATAGTATTATTCAAACTTTTTATTATTTTATTTTAGTTAAAGTATTTATTTTTACAAGTAATGTCTATATAATTAGATTATTTTTTTACAAAATAGTACTCTATAATTTTTTATAAACTATTTTTTTCTATTATTTACAAGTATATTTTTATCTAATAATGACGAAACAATTTCATCTAATATCTCTTCACTTTTTGCTTCAATTGTGTGTAAATGACTCTCTTTTGTTAATGTTGATAATTGTTTAAACTCATCACTTGAGGCTTTTTTCATAAATTCGTCTATATCTCTATTAGAATCTATATCTAAATCTACTTTAATTTCTCCATAGATCGGATGTTTTACTATTACATCTTTTACTTTACCACCTAAGTCTACTATAGTCTTTAATTCATTATAAAACTCATCTCCATTAACATGATTTTTACATTCTATAGTTTTAGTCGTTACTTTAGTATTATATATTACATAACCCTGAGGTGTAGCTATTATATCTACACCTGTAGCTCTTATTAAAGCTATATCTTGAACTATTACTTGTCGGCTTACATTTAAAGTATTTGCTAACTCATCACCCTTTATAGGTTTAGCTGATTTATTTAATATACTTAATAATAACTCTCTTCTCTCTTTAACTTTCATAATTTACCCTCTTCCAAACTTATTAAATTATAATTCTACTCTATATAATTATCTATTTATAATCTGTATCACTAATCTATATTATATCATTGTATATTTTATTTTGTATAATCCTATCATAATATTAACTAATAAATTGATACAAGGCTTAAAACAATATAGTAATAAAAAATTCGCTACGCTCATGTCGCCAGCGATATGACACTTGCTACCGCTTCGGTCACATCCGTTGCTTGAGCCACTGCGTGGGCGAAGCATTTCAAAATGTCATTTTTTACGTTTCTGAAGTTATTAATATTATTTATATTTATAACCTATACACAAAAAATTTTTATATATTAATTTCCTTGTACGTAAAAAATGCCTTTAAGATGATTTTTATCACTTAAAGGCATTATATAAAAAAAAGATTACATGGCTACGTGCTACTCTCCCAGGCGGTCGCCCACCAAGTACCATTGCCGCTAAAG
>NZ_CATXCO010000080.1:0-9516 GCF_958366745.1 uncultured Romboutsia sp. | reverse complement strand
ACTCATAAATATAATAAGTGAGGTTCCTCCATAGCTTATAAATGGCAGCGCCACTCCGGTAACTGGCATTGATGAAGTTGCTACTGCTATATTTAATGCTGCTTGAATTCCTATTTGAGCACCTATACCTATTACAACCATACATGTAAATATATCAGTGCAATTTAACGCTATTCTTACACACCTATATACTAGTATAACAAATAACATTATTACTACTGCACATCCTATAAGTCCTAATTCTTCACCTATTATTGCAAATATAAAGTCATTTTGTGGCTCAGGTATGTAAAACCATTTTTGTTGACTTTTTCCAAGACCCATTCCAAATAACCCTCCTGAGCCTAATGCATAAAGGCCTTGTATAACCTGGTATCCATTACCTAATGGATCTTGAAATGGATCTAAGAATGATAATATACGTTTTAATCTATACTCAGATGTAAGGGCTAAAAGTAAAAATAAACCAACCCCACTTCCAAACATAGCTATAACAAACTTCATATTAAGACCTGCTACAAATATCATAACAAATGTAACTAATATTATAGTTCCTGCTGTAGACATATTTGGTTGAAGCATTATTAAAGCAAAGAATAACCCAGGAACTATAAGAATAGGCAGAACTCCTTTTGTTAAAGACTTCATGTAATCATATCTTTTTTCTATAAACTTTGCTGTGATTATAATAGTAGCAAACTTTGCAATTTCTGCTGGTTGTATAGTAAATGCTCCAAATCCTAACCAACGTCTTGCACCATTTGCTTTTATACCTAATGGTGTTAATACCAAAAGTAATAGTATAACTGATACTATTCCTATTGCTTTAGCATTTTTCTTCCAAAATCTATAATCTATATTAGATATTATAATCATAGATATAAATCCTAAAGTAGCATAAATAGCATTTCTTTTTAAGAAGTAATAAGAATCATTGTGTTTAAAAGCAGATTGAACAAAACTTGCACTAAACACCATAATGATACCTATAAATACTAAAGTCATAGTTGTATAAAATATTACACTATCAAATTCTGTTTTAGTACTCTTATCAATTTGTTTTTTTAAAGCTTCTTTGGCCATTATAAAGCTTTCCCTCCATTCCCTAGATAAGAGGTTACTTTAAATTGTTTACATTATCTTTGAAGTCAATACCCCTTACTTCAAAACTTTTATACATATCCCAACTTGCACATGCAGGTGATAATAAAACTACATCACCATCTTTAGCAATTTGGTAAGAAGCATTTACTGCTTCTTTCATATCTTTTACTACAATTATATTATCAAACCCTTTATTTTGAGCACACTCTTTTATCTTTTGTGCTGTTTCACCTAGTAAAACTAATGCATATACATTTTCTTTTGCTGCATCTAAAAATTCATCAAAACTACTTTGTTTATCCATACCACCAGCTATTAATACTATAGGCCTATTATAAGATTGAACAGCTTTTATACTTGAGTCTGGATTTGTAGCTTTTGAATCATTTACAAACATTACTCCATTTAAGTTTCTTACAAACTCTTGTCTATGCTCAACTCCAGCAAAAGTTTTTAATACTTCTCTTATAGTATCTATATCTATATTAGATACATATGCTATTGCTGCTGCAGCCATACAGTTTTCTAGATTATGGTCACCAGGAAGACTAAGTTCATCTCTATTTAAAAGTGTAATTTTTTCATTTATATTCACAATGATATTTTTATCTTCATCTAAATATATTCCACACTCTAAACTTTTTTTCCTAGAAAAGAATATTTTTTTAGCTTTTACATTATCTGATAAAGATCTTACATCTTCATCATCATAATTTAATACACAGAAATCTTTGCTATCTTGATTTTCAAATATTCTAGCCTTTGCTTCCATATAAGCTTCCATAGTATGATGTCTATTTAAATGATCCTCTGTAAAGTTTAGTATTGCACTTACATGAGGCTTAAAAGTAGCTATACTTTCAAGTTGAAAACTACTTAATTCTGTAACTAGTACAGAATTTTCATTAGCAACACCTACTGTATCTATTACAGGATTTCCTATATTTCCAACTATATAAGTATCTCTATTAGCCTTTTTAAATATTTCTCCTACTAAAGATGTTGTAGTTGTTTTTCCGTTAGTTCCTGTTATACCAATAAATATTGGATTTTTAGAAAGTCTATACGCTAATTCTACCTCTCCTATTATCTCTATATTTTTAGATTTTATCTTTAATATAAAAGGTAAATCTAATGGTACTCCTGGAGATACAACTGTCATATCTATATCATCTATATTTTCAGGGTGATGTCCTAATATATATTCTACATTGTTTAAATCAGAAAGTTCATCTAATATATCTTTTAACTTATCTTTATCTTTTATATCATTTACAACCACTTTTGCACCTAATCTATTTAGATGTTTAATTGTAGATACACCAGTTTTTGCTAAACCAACTAATAAAACTTTTTTATTTTTTAGATTCATTGTTTATACCCCCGAACTAAAATATTGCTATTATACCTATCCAAGCAAGCACTATAGTTACTATCCAGAATGTAAATACTACCTTAGTCTCAGGCCATCCACATTGTTCAAAATGGTGATGTATAGGAGCCATTTTAAATATTCTTTTTCCTGTTAATTTAAATGATGCTACTTGAAGTATAACTGATATAGCTTCTGCAAAGTATATACCTCCAACTAATGGTATTAAAAGTACACTGTTTGTAAGTATTGCAAAAGCAACAACTGCTCCACCTAAAGCCATTGAACCTGTGTCACCCATAAATATCCTTGCAGGGTATGCATTAAATCCTAAGAATCCTAAACAAGCACCAATAGTAGCCGCTGCTAATACAGCAACTTCTGTGTTTGCAACACCTGAATAAGATGCAAGTAACATAAAGAATGTAGATACTATTAATGTTATTCCTGATGCTAATCCATCTAAACCATCTGTTAAGTTAACAGCATTAACTGTTCCAACTATTACAAATATCATTATAGGAACATATAATGGCCCTAAATTTATTGCTATATCTGTAAATGGTACCATAAGCTGAGGTGCACTTGCAGATACAGTATATTGATAATTAGCTACATATAAAGCTAATCCAAATTGCATTACGATTTTTTGCCAAGGTTTTAGTCCCAATGATCTTCTCTTTTTTATTATTATGAAGTCATCTATAAAACCTATTAATCCAAATCCAAATATACATATAAGACCTATAACCATATCTGGTCCTACTTTACTTCTAGTAAGTCCTGTTATCAGTATAGCTACGATCATTAATATTCCACCCATTGTAGGTGTTCCATTTTTAGCTAAGTGTGTTTTCGGTCCATCATCTCTTACTGTTTGACCAAATTTAAATTTAGTTAACATAGGTATAAATATTGGACCTAATATAACTACTATTAGAAACGAAATCAACGATGTATAAGTAAGTTCTGTTATTCCTAACATAATATATATCTCCTCTCCCTTGTTGGCTATTTCTTTTATGATTATTTATTAAGATATTCTACTATTTTTTCTAATTCCATACCTCTAGATGCTTTAACTAAAACTACATCATCTTTTTTTACAAGTTCATCTATTTTTTCTATAGCTTCTTCTTTTGTATTAAAATGATGTATGTTATTTTCATTAAATCCTAGATCTTTAGCTTCTTCACATATAAATTTTGAGTCTTTTCCTATAGCTATTAGTACATCTGTATTATCTACGGCAGACTTTCCTACTAGACGATGTCCATATTCAGTATGTTCACCCATTTCAAACATATCTCCAAGTATAGCTACTTTTCTATTTTTGTATCTTCCAAGTATTTTTAAAGCAGCTTCCATAGAGTCAGGGCTTGCATTGTATGCATCATTAATTATTGTCATTTTATCATTTTTTATTATGTCTAATCTCATTTTAGTTGCTTTAAAGTTTCTTAATCCACATTTTATATCTTCTAAAGATATGTTTAATTCTCTTCCTACTAATATAGCTGCCATTGCATTATAAATGTTATGTTCTCCTACTGTAGGTATGAATATTTCTTCTTTTTTACCATCTATATAACAAACAAAAGTTAAATCTTCCTCACCCATCACATAACTTTCGCAGTATATATCATTATCTTTATTGAATCCAAATGTTTTTAATTTATACTCAAGATTTTTTCCCTTTAAAGTTCCTAAAAATTTATCGTCTCCATTAACAACCAAAGTATTCGATTCATTAAAATTAGTTGCTATTTCCATTTTAGCTTGTAGTATCCCTTCCTGAGACCCTAAGTTTTCAATATGCGACAAACCTATATTAGATATAACACCTATTTTAGGATTTACTATATTGGCTAAATATTCTATTTCTTTAAAGTGCGACATACCCATTTCTATAACTGCACACTCATAAGAGTCATCTAAATTAAATAAAGTTAAAGGAACTCCAAAATGATTATTTAAGTTACCTTGATTCTTTAGTGTATGAAATGTTGAAGAAACTGTAGCGTATATCATATCTCTTGTTGTTGTTTTTCCTACACTTCCTGTTACTCCTATATATGGTATATCAAACTTTTCTTTATAGTATTTAGCAATATCACCTAATGCTATTTGAGTATCTTTTACTTCTATTAAATTTATATCCGAACTATTTAATTTTATGCTACTACTTGCATTTTTTATGAATGTTTTACATCCATTTTCATATGCTGATTGCATAAATCGGTGACCATCTAAGTTTTCTCCTATTACAGCAACAAATACATTATCTTTGTTTGCTTTTCTACTATCTATAACTATGTCATTTATAGTGTCACTTTCATTTCCAATTACTAATTTACCTTTTGTAGCAATTGCTAGTTCTGATATCGTTAGACTATTCATACTCAATCCTCCTTATATTTTAATTTCTAACTATATTTTCTTAATAAAAGGCAATGTATAAATCCATATACATTGCCCCCCTTATAAATATCAACCTATTAATTATATACTATATTTATATATTTTTGAAGGTATTTCTAACTATATGTTACTTTTAGTTGTTAAAATAGAGCATTATGCTTGAGTTTTCATCTACTTTAACTCCTGGTTTAGGGAACATATCTACTACTTTTGAGCCTTCTGGAATTTCTATATCTGGATCCAAGTTAGCTTTTAGATTACTTTCTTCTAATATTTTAACTGCATCTTCTATAGCTAAATTTCTTATATCTGGCACTACCACTTGATTTTTTTGTAGTTCTTTCTTTTCTTCTTCAGTGTATACTGGTTCTACACCTAAATACGGTAACACCTCACTCATAATTTCCTTAATTATAGGACCTGCTGTTGTACTACCAAATGCACTTACACCAGTTGGTTCATCTACTATTGCAAGAACTACTATTTGTGGATCATCTGTTGGTGCTATTCCCATAAATGAACATATGTATTTACCTTGAGCATATCTACCATCTACAACTTTTTGAGCAGTACCAGTCTTTCCACCTATTCTATATCCTGGTATATATGCTGCATGACCTCCACCTTTACTAACAACTGATTCTGCTATTTTCATCATTCTATCAGCTGTATCTTCTGAAACTACCTGTCTTATCATTTTAGGTTCGATCTCTTCTATTACATTACCCTTATTATCAGTATATCCTTTTACTACTCTTGGCTGCATCATTTTTCCATCATTTGCTATTGTAGAAATTGCTCTTATAAGCTGCATTGGTGTTACTGATATAGATTGACCAAAAGACATTGTTGCAAGTTCAACTGGTCCCACATTTTTTTCATTATAAACTATACCTTTAGCTTCTCCAGGTAAGTCTATACCTGTTTTTTCCATAAAACCAAAAGCCTCTATGTAATCATACATTTTAGCTACACCTAATCGTTCTGCTACAGTCATAAATACAGGGTTACAAGAGTTTTGTACACCTTCTGCAAATGTTTGTTCACCATGTGGCCTGTAGTGTCTCCAACATTTGATTCTTCTTCCACCTATAGTTAAACTTCCTGTACAAGTAAATTTATCACTTTCTTTAACAACACCTTCTTCAATACCTGCTGAAGATGTTATCAACTTGAATGTAGAACCTGGCTCATATGTATCACTTACAGCTGGATTTCTCCACATTTGATAATATCCTTTTATCTTATCTTTTTCATCATATTTATCTAATTCTTCTTGGTAGTATGGATATATCGGAGTTCTAGAATCATTTGGATCATAATCAGGCTTTGATGCCATAGATAATATATCACCTGTTTTAGGATCCATAGCTACAACTGTTACCCTTTTTGCATTATTTAATTCGTATGCCTTCTGAACCGCCTTTTCAGTATAGTGCTGTATAACCTCATCAATAGTTAATATTAAACCATTTCCTTGTACTGGCTCATAATATTTTTCTAAACCTTGTGGAATCTCTCTACCTGATGCATCAGTACTTACAATAAGTTTTCCCGCTGTTCCTTTTAAATGCTTATCATATTGCATCTCAACTCCAGCTATACCTTGTGAATCTGCTGATGTATGACCTAAAACATACGCTGCAAAGTTTCCATATGGATAATATCTCTGATTATCTTCAGCTACCCATATTCCAGATATTTTAGCCTCTCTTATTTTACTTGCTTTTTCATCATCTATCCATCTTTGTACTTTTACTAATGCCATGTTCTTTTTTGATATTGATTTGTATACGTCGTCATATTCTTTCCCTAATATTTCAGCTACTTGCTTTGCTGCAGCTTCTTTATCTTTTACTTCTACTGGTTTACACCATACTGTATATTTTGTAATACTTACAGCTATTTCTTTCATATTTCTATCATATATAGTTCCTCTCTTAGGTTCTATAGGTATTTCCCTTGTTTGTTGATCAATAGCCTTAGTACTTAACCAATCCCCTTTTATAATTTGAAGATATCCAGTTCTAAACGTAAGTGCAAAAAATAAACCACATGCTAGTATAAGAACAAGCACTAATCTTTTCTTACTCATTCGTTTTATCTTTTTCAAGTTTCCCCCTCCTTTTTTAATTCTCTACTTCGATATATCTAATTTGGTTTTTCTTAAGATAATCCATATTAAGCTCTTCTTTCGCTTTTTCTTCTATTTCTCTTATAGAACTATTTGTATCTACTTTCGCTTTTAACTCATCTAACCTTATTTCCTCCTGTCTTAGCTCTTTTTTTAAGTAATATATATCATATTTAAGATTACCCACAACTGAGTATCCACATATATTAATAATAATTATTAAAAAACAAACTATGATTAATCCAAATCTTAATATTACTTTTTTTACCTTTCTATTTTTTCTCTTTTTATATTTATTCTTCTTTTCTTTTTTATATTCATTTATGTTTTTAACTTTATCAGTTTTAATCTTCTTTTTCATTTATCCACCTCTGTATACTCTAATTAGTTATATATTTGTGATAAATGCTAGATGTCCCTTTTAAAAGTTTTAGAAAAATTAACACAGAATATCTTATCAATATCTAAAAATTTTAAACTATATATTAATTCATGTTATATATTAGATTTTAGTGTAACATTTACATAACCTTAAGCGACATATAAGTTAAACATTTTATAAAACATACGATATGCTTCGGACACATCCATTGCTTAAAGTCGGCTTCACCAAAATCAAAGTGTATAAAAAGTGCTTAATTCCTTAAATGATATATTTTTATATATTAAAAGAGGTTATATAAAATAATTCAATTACTTTACATAACCCTCTTTAATATATCACTATATTTTAATTATATTCTCTCTGCTACTCTTAATTTAGCACTTCTTGATCTTGGATTTTCCTCTATTTCTTCTTTACTTGGAAGTATAGGCTTTCTAGTTATAACCTTCACTAGTGATTCTTTATCACATTGACATATAGGTAAATGTGATGGACATACACAGTCTAATGCTAAGTCTCTAAATTCGTTTTTTACTATTCTATCTTCTAATGAATGGAAAGTTATTATACAAACTCTTCCTCCTTCATTCATTATAGAAACAGCATCATCTATCATCTTTGTTATGACTCCAAGCTCATTGTTAACCTCTATTCTTATAGCTTGGAAAGTTCTTTTTGCAGGATGTGGACCATCTATCCTTGCTTTTTTAGGTATTGCTTTTTTTATAACTTCTACAAGTTCTCCTGTAGTTTCTATTGGTTTTTCTTGTCTTTCATCTACTATGAATTTGGCTATACGTTTAGCCCAGTTATCTTCTCCATAATCTTTTATTATTTTAGCTAACTCTTCTTCACTGTAGGTATTAACAACATCGTATGCAGAAAAGTCACATCTTACATCCATTCTCATATCAAGTGGAGCATCTTGCATATATGAAAATCCTCTATCAGCTTCATCTAATTGATGAGATGATACACCTAAGTCAGCAAGTACTCCATCTATTTTATAAACTCCTATTTTTGCTAGTTCTTCCTTTATATTTTCAAAATTACTGTGAACAAATCTAACTCTATCGCTATACTCACTTAATCTTTCTTTTGCAGTAGCTATAGCATTTTTATCTTGATCAAATCCTATAAATAATCCCTTATCAGATAGTCTTTTAACTATCTCCTTAGAGTGTCCTGCTCCTCCCATAGTACAGTCTACATATACTCCGTCAGGCTTTATATTTAAGTTTTCTATGCACTCATTTAAGAGTACGGACACGTGATGAAATTCCATTTTAATTCTCTCCTTGTTTTTATTCTTTTGTTTTATTATTTTCTTTTTTAGATAAATATATATGTGCAATTATAGCACCAATAACACCAACTAAACTTATAACTTGTGCCATTCTTAATGGTCCTATCATTAAACTATCAGTTCTAAGTCCTTCTATAAAAAATCTTCCTAAAGAATAAAGACCTATATAGTATACTATAATTTTACCTTCATATTTCTTTTTCTTTCTAAACATCCATAAGAATACAAATATTAATGCATCCCATATTGATTCATATAAAAATGTTGGATGCACTTTTACTCCATCTACCATAATTCCCCATGGTAAATTAGTTGGCCCTCCATGAGCTTCTTGGTTTATAAAGTTTCCCCATCTTCCTATAGCTTGCGCAAGAGGCATACCTATCATAATAGTATCTGCCATTTTTAAGAAGTTAATTTTCTTAATTTTAGTAAATATATATCCTGTAAGTAGTCCAGCAATTAATGCTCCATGTATTGCCATTCCTCCACCTCTAAAATTAAGTATCTGAGATGGATTTTGAGAATAATATCCCCAATTAAATAAAACATAATATAATCTTGCACCAAGAAGTCCCATAGGTATAGCTATTATTGCTAAATCAAGTACACTATCTTCACTAATACCAACTCTCTTAGCTTCTTTTAGAGCTATAATTGTTCCTAGTATCATTCCTGATGCCATAAGTATTCCATACCACATAACATCTATACCAAATATACTAAATGCAACTCTGTCCATTTATACACCTCTATTTTTTAAATAATTTTTTAAAAAATCCTTTAGATTTTTC
>NZ_CATXCO010000079.1:0-9689 GCF_958366745.1 uncultured Romboutsia sp. | reverse complement strand
TATAATAGATAAACTAAGAGATAAGATCAAAGAAAATAAAATAACAGAGCCTTCAGGAGTTAAAGCCGAATTAAAAAATATAATAGAAGAGATATTAACTAATGAGAACTCTACATTAAATGTAGAAAAGTCTCCAACTATAATACTTATGGTAGGTGTAAATGGTGTAGGTAAAACGACTACCATAGGTAAATTAGCTAATAGATATAAACAAGAAGGTAAAAAAATTTTACTAGCGGCAGGGGATACATTTAGAGCAGCTGCAATAGAGCAATTAGAAGTTTGGGCAGGAAGAAGTAATGTTGATATAATAAAGCATCAAGAAGGTGCAGACCCAGGAGCTGTTGTGTTTGATGCTATAAAAGCTGCTAAAGCTAGAAAAGTAGATTTATTAATATGCGATACAGCAGGAAGACTTCATAATAAAGCTAACCTTATGAATGAATTAGGTAAAGTATTTAAAATAGTAGATAGGGAATTCCCAGAAGCTAATAAGGAAGTATTATTAGTAGTTGATGCCACTACGGGACAAAATGCAGTAGTACAAGCAAAAACATTTAAAGACGTAGCAGATATAACAGGAATAGTTTTAACTAAGCTTGATGGAACAGCAAAAGGTGGGGTTGTACTTGCAGTTAAGAGTGAAGTTGATGTTCCAGTAAAGCTTATAGGTGTTGGAGAAAAAGTAGAAGACTTACAAGATTTTGATGCAAAAGCCTTCTCTGAGGCGCTATTTGGGAGTAATTAGTAATTAAAATAAAATGTTGACAACAAACGCTATATGATATAAAATACAATGTGTAAAGTAAATAACCTTTACAGTATGTATCATGGAAGTGTGATTATGAATATAGAAAAAATGGTTGAGATTGGCTTGCTATTTGAACAATATAAAGAATTATTAACTGATAAGCAAAGAGAAATAGTTTCATTATATTATGAAGAAGATTATTCTCTAGGTGAAATTAGTGAAAATTTAAATGTATCTAGACAAGGTGTATACGATACATTAAAGCGTTCAGAGAAAATACTAAAGGATTATGAAAATAAATTACATTTAGTAGAAAAAATACAAGAGCAAGAAAAACTAACTAAAACTATAATAGATAAAATTGTTGACATTAAGCAAGATTTATTGCAAAATAGAGATTGTGCTAATTTAATCCCTAAAGTAGAAAATATAGAAGATATATGTAGGGAGATGTTAAAATGATATTTGAAGGATTATCAGATAAACTACAAGGAGCACTTGGTAAGTTAAAATCAAAAGGAAAACTTACTGAAAAAGATGTAAAAGATGCTATGAGAGAAGTTAAACTTGCGCTTTTAGAAGCTGACGTTAACTTCAAAGTAGTTAAAGATTTCGTAAAAAAAGTTCAAGAAAGATGTGTTGGACAAGAGGTTATGAGTAGTTTAACTCCTGGACAGCATGTAATAAAAATAGTTAATGAAGAACTAACAAGCCTAATGGGTGATGTATCTAGTAAAATTATGATATCTCCTAAACCACCAACTATAATAATGATGGTTGGTCTTCAAGGGGCAGGTAAAACTACTACATCAGGTAAGCTTGGAGGTTACTTTAAAAAACAAGGTAAAAGACCACTTCTTATTGCCTGTGATATATATAGACCAGCAGCTATAAAACAATTACAAGTTGTTGGAGAAAAATTAGATATACCAGTGTTCAATATGGGTGATAAAGAAAGCCCAGTAAACATAGCTAAAGCAGGACTAAGTCATGCTATGAAAAATAATCATGATTTAGTTATTATAGATACAGCCGGTAGACTTCATATAGATGAAACTTTAATGGATGAATTAAAGTCAATAAAATCAGAAGTTAAACCACATGAAATTCTTTTAGTAGTTGACTCAATGACAGGACAAGATGCAGTAAATGTTGCAGAAAGCTTCAATGAAGCTCTTGGTGTTGATGGAGTTGTATTAACGAAACTAGACGGAGATACTAGAGGTGGGGCTGCACTTTCCATAAGAGCTGTAACTCAAAAACCTATAAAGTTTATAGGTATGGGGGAAAAACTAGATGATTTAGAACCATTCCATCCAGATAGAATGGCATCTAGAATATTAGGTATGGGAGATATCTTAAGCCTAATAGAAAAAGCTCAAGAATCTATAGATTTAGATAAAGCTAAAGAATTAGAACAAAAAATTAAGAAACAAGATCTTGACTTTGAGGATTTCTTAGAGCAAATGGAACAAATTCAAAATATGGGTCCTTTAGATAAAATTTTAGGTATGATACCAGGTATGGGTAATATAAAAGACCAACTTGGGGATGTAGACCTAAATGGAAAAGAGGAAAGAAGAGACCCAAGTATATTAAATGCTTCTAGAAAGAAAAGAATTGCTAGAGGTAGTGGTACAAGTGTACAAGATGTAAACAGACTTATAAAGCAATTTAATGAAATGAAGAAAATGATGAAGATGTTTACAGGATCTCAAAAAAGTATGAAGAAAAGGGGCGGTTTTCCCGGACTTCCTTTCTTTAAATAAATAAAAAATAGACAAAAACATTATTCGGAGGTGCTATTATGGCAGTTAAAATAAGATTAAAAAGAATGGGATCAAACAAGAAGCCTTTCTACAGAATAGTAGTTGCTGATTCAAGATCTCCAAGAGATGGAAAATTCATAGAAGAAATAGGATACTACAACCCAGTTTCTCAACCAAAGCAAGTTAAAATAAACGATGAGAAAGCTGTTAAGTGGTTATCAAATGGTGCACAACCAACTGATACTGTAAAAACTTTATTAGTTAACAACGGTGTAATGGAAAAATTCGAAGCTTCTAAGAAATAATAATTTTTAATTAGGAGAGATGAGTATATGAAAGAGCTAGTGTTAGATATAGCTAAAGCTCTAGTTGATAATCCTGATGCAGTTGTAGTTGAAGAAACAAGAAAAAATGATGAAATCATTTTAAAGCTTACTGTTTCTCAAGACGACATGGGAAAGGTTATCGGAAAGCAGGGCAGAATAGCTAAAGCTATAAGAACTGTCGTAAGATCTGCTGCAAACAGAGAAAAAGTAAAAGTTTCTCTTGAGATAGTATAAAAGGATTAGGTATATGCCTAATCCTTTTTGTATATACTCAAAATACATAATTATAGCTAATAAATTTAATAATATAATAATGAAAGAAAGTCATAAAGATTTTTAACATAAGGAGATATATTAATGGAAAAGCTAACACATTTTAAAATAGGACAAATAGTAAATACTCAAGGTTTAAAAGGAGAAGTTAGAGTTTATCCTTTTACTGATGATATATATAGATTTGATGACTTAGAAGAATTCTACTTAGGAAAAGACTTAGAAACTAAGTGGGAAGTTGAAAGAGTTAGATATAAAGGCAACATGGTTATAATGAAAATAAAAAATGTTGATAGAGTTGAAGATGCAGAAAAGTTAAGAAATAAGTTCATGTATGTTTCAAGAGAAGATACTAGAGAATTAGAAGAAGGTGAATTCTTTATAGCAGACATGATAGGTATGGATGTATATACATTAGATAATAATCATATAGGAACATTAAAAGATGTATTACAATATGCAGCTAATGATGTATACGTTATAAAAAGTAACGATGGTAAGGAATTTTTAATACCTGCTATAACTAAGTTTGTGCCTACTATAGATATAAATGAAAGAAAAATGATAATAGACCCTATTAAGGGTATGTTAGACTAGGTGATAGTATGAGATTTCATATAATGACACTTTTTCCAGAAATATTTCATTCGTACATGAATGAAAGTATAATGAAAAAAGCAGTAGAAAAAAATATAATAGAAGTTAACATATATAATATAAGGGATTTTTCTACTAATAAACATAAAAAAGTAGATGATTATCCATTTGGTGGTGGAGCAGGAATGGTAATGACTCCACAACCTATATATGATACATATAAACATATAATAGAAAAGCATGATATAAAAAATCCAAGAGTAGTATATTTAACTCCAAAAGGTAAGGTTCATAATCAAAGTATTGCACAAGATTTTTCTAAGCTGGATGATGTAATATTTTTATGCGGGCATTATGAAGGAATAGATCAGAGGATAATTGATTTAATAGTTACTGATGAAATATCTATAGGTGACTATGTATTAACAGGAGGAGAACTTCCAGCACTTATACTTATAGATTCTATATCAAGACTTATACCAGGAGTATTAGGACAAAATGAATCATTTGAGGAGGAGTCTTTTAAAGATAATTTATTAGAATATCCTCATTATACTAGACCTAGAGAGTTTATGAACTTAGAAGTTCCATCAGTTTTACTATCTGGAAATCATAAGAATATCGATAAATGGAGATATGAAGAGTCGATAAAAATTACCAAAGAAAGAAGACCAGATTTGTACAAAAAAGCTTGTAAATAAACAATATATATAGTATAATTTTAAATGTTGAAAAAATAAACGGGCATTCCTCTTTTTACACGTAGGAGGTAATTAAGAATGTCTATGATACTAGGAGGAAGAATAATGAACGAATTAGTAAGAGCATTAGGACAAGAACAATTAAAGAAAGAAGTTCCTAACTTTGGACCTGGGGACACAGTAAGAGTTCACGTTAAAATAGTTGAAGGTAAGAGAGAAAGAATACAAGTATTCGAAGGTGTTGTTCTTAAGAGACAAGGTGGAGGAATACAAGAAACTTTCACAGTTAGAAAAATATCTTTCAACGTTGGTGTAGAAAGAACTTTCCCAGTACATTCTCCAAGAATAGAAAAGATAGAAGTAACTAGAAAAGGTAAAGTAAGAAGAGCTAAACTAAACTACTTAAGAGGTAGAGTAGGTAAAGCTGCTAAGATAAAAGAAGCTAGATAATTAAACTTTACTATAAAATAAAGGACTGATTTTATCAGTCCTTTTTACATATATTGATATTATTACTTTAAATATAATATAGATGAATAGATTAAAAATTTATATTATAGAAATAATAGAAGTATTATATTAAATACTTAAAAAAGATTATAATATAATGTATAAATTGAAATAAGAAAGAATAAATAATTTACATAAAGGAGTGATAATCATGGCAAGAGGAGACAGAATGGGAGAAAATTATGATGATTATCTAAGAGATGATAATTTACATATAAACTGGTATCCAGGTCATATGAAGAAAACTAGAGATTTAGTTAGAAATAACTTAAAACTAGTTGATGTTGTTGTAGAACTTTTAGACTCTAGAATACCTTTTAGTAGTAGAAACCCAGATATAGATAATTTAGCAGGGAATAAGCCTAGAGTTGTCATATTAAATAAATGTGATTTAGCAGATAGGGCTAAGTTAGATAAATGGATAAAATACTATAAAGACCGTGGAATCAAAGCAATACCAGTAGATACTTTAAAAGGTGTTGGCTTAAATAAATTAGTAGATGAATGTAGAAATGCAGTTAAAGATAAAATGGATGCATTAAAAGAAAAAGGAAGAAAAGAAAGACCTATAAGAATAATGATAGTAGGTATTCCAAATGTTGGTAAATCATCTATAATAAATAAATTAACAGGTAGAAAAAGTACAGTTACAGGAGATAGACCAGGTGTAACTAAAGGAAAGCAGTGGGTTAGATTAAAAGGAAACTTAGAATTACTTGATACACCAGGTATACTTTGGCCTAAATTTGAAGATCAAGATGTTGCACTTAATTTAGCATTCTGTAGAGCTATAAAAGATGAGATACTAGATGTTGAAACTTTAGCTCTAAGACTAATTGGAAAGCTTATGGAGATAGAGCCAGAAAAATTAAAGGCAAGATATAAGCTAGAGGAATTAGGTGATAGAGATATAGAAACTATGGATATGATAGGTCGTAAAAGAGGATTTATAATGGGGAATAAGGAACTTGATTATACTCGTATAGCAACGACAGTTTTAAATGAATTTAGAGATGGAAAAATAGGAAAAATAACTCTAGAAGTTCCTGAAGACATAAAAAAATAGATACAATATAAAAAATATCATCTAATGTTAGATGATATTTTTTTACGTATAAGGAAATTATATCATGAAAAAAGTGGAAAATTTATGGATATGAGTAATATCAACTTTATAAAAGTAAAAATGGGATGTATCCGTAGCGTGAGCAAGAATATATCGTTGGCGAAATGAGCGGAGCGAATTTTCTATATTATAAATAATAATTATAAGGTATACTAAGATATAGCTAATAAATTATGAGTAATTTTATATCTTAAAATTAAGTAGAGATACTTTTTTAATGGTATATGTAGGCATTATATTTATATATATTTTAGGATAGAACATAGTACACATGATATAAAAATTACATCCTATAAATAACACAAGGAGAAAAACATGAAGAATAAAAGTGTAAAGGAAATTAAAGAAATAGTAGATAGTTTAAGTATTGATAAATATTTAGAGTATATGGATATATTAAAATGCGATGAAAGAAAATCAGTTCAAAATATAGCAATCAAAATGGGAAAAAAATTAGATAATATAAGAAAAGAAGAAGAACGATTAGAACTTATAAATACATATGAAAATGAAGGATATACTAAAGGGTATTTATATATAGGAGGAATAGATGAAGCGGGGCGTGGTCCGTTAGCAGGGCCTGTAGTAGCTAGTGTAGTAGTGTTTAAACCAAATACTAAGATAGAAGGGATAAATGATTCTAAAAAGCTAAGTGAAGCTAAAAGAGAAGAGTTATTCGATAGAATAAAAGAAGAAGCTTTAGACTATGGAATAGGTATAGTTAATAATGAAGATATAGATAAATATAATATATTAAATGCTACTTACATGGCCATGAAAAAGGCTTTAAATTGTTTAAAAAATACACCAGATTATTTATTAATAGATGCTGCTACAATACCAGGAATAGACATACATCAAAAGCCAATAATTAAGGGAGATTCTAAATCTATATCAATTGCGGCAGCTAGTATATTAGCTAAAGTTACAAGAGATAATATAATGTATCAATATGATGAAATATTCCCGGAATATGGATTTAAATCGCATAAAGGTTATGGAACAAAGGAACACTACGAAGCAATTGAAAAATATGGAATAACTCGTATACATAGAAAGAGTTTCTTAAAGAATATGTTATAATTTTATATGAAAGTTTAATTAAAAATTTATATAGAGGAGTCTTATAATGAATTTTAAAGAAGTTGAGAAAGTTGCTAGAGAAAAATTTAATGGAAGTTGCAAGGTATGTAAGGTATGTAATGGTATTGCTTGTGCAGGTGAAGTTCCAGGTATGGGCGGAAAAGGAAGCGGGTCTTCATTTATAGATAATAGAAAAAGTTTAGAAAAAATAAAAATTAATATGAGGGTTATACATAATGTTTCTAATCCAGATATTACTATAGAATTGTTTGGAAAGAAAATGGATGCTCCGATATTTGCAGCACCTATAACTGGAACAACTTTAAATATGGGTGGAAAAATTTCTGAGAGAGATTATATAGAACCTGTTGTAAAAGGATGTATAGATAGTGGTGTATACGCTATGGTTGGAGACACTGCAGTTGATGAATTTTTATTAGAAAACTTAAGTGTACTTAAAGAGTATAATGGACAAGGTATAGTATTTATAAAGCCATGGGAAAATGATGATATAATAAACAAAATAAAGTTGGCAGAAGAGTCAAATGCTATAGCAGTAGGTGTTGATATAGACGCATGTGGTCTTGTTACATTATCTATGCATGGAAAAAAAGTTGTTCCAAAAACTGTAGAAGATTTAAGAAAACTTAAAAATTCGACTAAATTACCTTTTATAGTTAAAGGGATAATGACTGTTGAAGATGCTCTAATGGCTGTTGAAGCAGGTGTTGATGCAATAGTTATATCAAATCATGGTGGTAGAGTATTAGATTGTACTCCTGGAGTTTGTGAAGTAATTCCAGCAATTGCAAAAGCAGTAAAAGGAAAAATTACGATACTTGCTGATGGTGGTGTTAGAACTGGAGTAGATGTGGTTAAAATGATAGGTTTAGGTGCAGATGCAGTTTTAATAGGAAGACCGTTTGTAACAGCTTCATTTGGTGGTAAAACGGATGGTGTTAAGACTTATGTAGAAAATATAAAAAATGAATTAAAATCAACTATGATTTTAACAGGATGTCAATCTATAAAAGATATAGACAGTAAGGTTATATATAATTATTAATCATAAAAAAGGAGCTATTAGTAAAACTAAGAATTATAGAGATACTATAAAACTTTGTTTTAAAATAGCCCTTTTTTATTTTAAAGCTCTACTTTAAAAGTTGTTATGTTTAAAATGAGTGTTTGTTGATATTACAAATATTTAATATTAACAAAAGTATTAAATATTATTATATTTTTATTAATATTATTTATATTTTCATAGAGCTTTTAAAATAATTATTTAAATGGATTATCCATAACATTTATTATATCAGATTGTTTAACTTGTGAGGCAGTATTATTATAAGAATTTTTTAGTTTTTCTAAAGTTATATTATCTAAATGACTAAAATCTTCATTATTAGTTATAGGTAGAACCTCAAAAACTATCTTACTTCCATCATTATATTTATTAACCCATGTAGGAATACAATTTACTTTAGATACAAATGTTTTGTCTGTATTTTTAGTAATTTCTATGTTAATCATAAGCCCATCTTCAGTAAAAGGTGTTCCTAAAAGTTCCCTTCTTTGATTTGATATAAAATTTCCAAGAGAATATATAACTAAAGTTTCATGACTTTCATCAGTAGATTTTATTATTTCAACGGGTTGAACTATATGAGGGTGAGATCCTATTATTATATCTACGCCACTATCGCTAAGTTTTTGGGCTAAATCATATTGAAATTGGTTAGGAACTCTTCTATACTCATCTCCCCAATGAATAACAAGTATCTGAATATCTGTGTGTGATATATTTTTTAGGGTATTATTTATAGTATTAAAAGCACTATTTACATTTGAGCTATCAAATACATTTAATTTATCTTTAAATTTATCTGAAACTCGTATACCATTTAAGAATTTAGTATTTTCTTTAACTTCTCCATAAGAGAAAGATGTTATTCCTAAACTTATTCCGTTAACCTCTTTTATTAGGTAATTCTTATCACCAACATTTGAAATCGTTCCTATAGTACTAAGGTTTCTAGATTTTAGTACATCTAAAGTTCTTTCTACTCCTAGATCACCTTTATCAAAAGAATGGTTATTTATAGTTGAAACTACATCTACGCCTGCATTTTTTAATGCATCAGCCAAGGTATCGGGAGTATTAAAAGTTGGATAAGAACTATATGGTATACTATCACCAGCTAATGTGGTCTCTAAATTTGCAATAGATAAGTCTGCTTTTTTTATATAACTTGATACATATTTATAATTATTATCAAAAGAATATGTATTTGTCTTAGGATCGTACTGTGCATTAAGTTGAGGTGTATGAGCCATAACATCCCCTATTGCATTTATAGTAACCTTACTAGTTTTATTATCTGCTAAAGTTTCTAAAATTTGTTCATCTTTTACTACTTCGCTATTACATTTTTTATCAAATAAATTAAAATTATTAAATAAAAAAATAAAAGTTAGTACTAAAATTGATAAGTATTAAAATGGATCCTATATAGTGGACACTAGAAAAAGAGTGTCTATCTATATAGG
>NZ_CATXCO010000078.1:0-9742 GCF_958366745.1 uncultured Romboutsia sp. | reverse complement strand
CATAGCATTATATGGAGGCGCAAATCCTAAAGTATAGCATCCTATATCACCTGTAATCATAACATTTTTTCTTTTTCCTAATTCATAGAAAAAACCTCTATGAGGACATCCTGCACATAATCCTGGAGGTCTATTAACTACTAAATCTTTGTTATAATCTATAGTATCATTTGTTTTACCAAATACTGATTTTCTTATAACATCTGGTGTAAGTTCTCCATATGAAGGGAATATATCTTTACCATGACATTTTATATTATTAGCTTTTAATTGTTCTTCTATAAATGGGTCATTTTCTTCTATTACATAAACGTTATCTACTTTAGAAGCAAATTTTTTTATTTTTTCCATTGGTAGAGGATTTGTAAATCCCAGCTTCATATATGATGCATCATCTTTAAATACTTCTTTTGCATAGGTATAACACATTCCTGATGCAACTATACCTATTTTAGTATCATTTATTTCATAATTATTTAAATGTGTATTATTAGAGTACTCTAGTAATTTACTCATTCTATCATCTATTTCTACTCTTCTTACTCTAGCATGAGCTGGTACTGTTAAATTCTTTTTAGGATTTTTAATATACTCCTTTATAGGAACTTCTACCCTATCACTACACTCAACTATTCCTTTAGAATGGCAAAGCCTTGTTGTTACTCTAAATAAAACAGGCGTATCGTACTTTTCACTTATTTCAAATGCCTCTTTAAGCATATCCTTAGCTTCTTGACTAGTTGATGGTTCAAACATAGCTATTTTTGCAAACTTAGCATAGTTTCTATTGTCTTGTTCATTTTGTGAAGAATGCATTCCAGGTTCATCTGCAGTTATTAAAACCATTCCTCCATTTACTCCAGTATATGAAAATGTAAATAATGGATCAGCCGCAACATTAACTCCAACATGCTTCATAGATGCCATAGTTCTAGCTCCTGCAATTGACCCTCCTATAGCTGCTTCTAATGCTACTTTTTCATTAGTTGCCCACTCTGCTACTATATCTTCTTTATATGTAGCTACATTTTCTAATATCTCAGTACTTGGCGTTCCAGGATATGCAGATGCAAATCTTACACCTGCTTCATATGCTCCACGTGCAATAGCTTCATTGCCAGTCATTAATAATTTCATAGCTTAGTTTCCCCCACAAATATTTATATTTTTAACCCTTAGCTAAAACATGATTTAATGCATTTTTTATAATACTTGGTGCAATAGCACATTTTTCTTCTGATACTGCACATACTGCAAATCTAAGTCCTTTTTTAAGCGGTACTACAAATACATTATCTTTTGTTAATTCTTCACTAACAGCTTTAGGGTCTTCACAAGGTATACTTATAAAGAATCCATCTATATATGGAAGAATATCAAGTTCACACTTTTTAGCACTTTCTACAAATGCTTTTGCTCTTTTACTTAACATATCTTTGTATATTTTCTTTTCATCCATATATTCTTTATATTTTTTAGGATCATTAATTATATTAGTAAGAACTTTCATAGGAGCTCTATTACAATTTGACCAGTTTGCTCTACAGGAATGGACACAAGAATAGTAGAATTGTTCTGCTACATCTTCACTAGATGATATACAAATAGCTGCTCCCATTCTCATTCCATAAGCAGTAAATCCTTTTGACATACTAAATCCAACTATAACTAGTATATTTTCTGGAAGGTTTGTGAATTTTTCAAAGAATTTTCTGCATCCATCATCATCTTTTACAAAGTCGATGTATGCAACGTCTACAAATAATATTATTTTTTTCTCTGGATTTTTGGCTACTTCTTTTGATAAGTCTAATATTTTATCCCAATCATCATCTGGAACGCTATATCCTGTTGGGTTATGAGCTGGTGTGTTTAATATAATGAATATTCTTTCTTGTTTAGATGCTATATCTAAAAATTTTTCTTTAAAAGAGTTGAAATTGAAATTGTTATTTTCATCTAATAGTTGATATGTAGTTACTTTTCTTCCTACTTCTTCGCTTATGTTTACATATGGACTCCAGAACCAATCTGATGTTAATATTTCATCACCTTCATTAGTATAATTCCATACTGCAAGTTTTATAGCTCCACTTCCACCAGGAGTTGCAACTGCTCTTATATGTGCCTCTGGCATAGAATCTTTAAAACAAGCTTTTTTTACTGCTTCTAAGTAATCCTTTTGACCTGCTATTGATGCATATGCTGCTATTTCTGAATTTGGTAATGATTTATATTCATCAAATACAGTATTTAAAGTTATAAGATTTCCATCATCATCTGTTAATGCTCCTATAGTAGCATTTATTACATTTTCTTTACCAAAATCATTTATAGCCTTTTGAGCCCTTTCTGATATATTAAAAATTGGGTCTGAAACTCTTGGCCAATTGGCATGTTTTGCAACCATTGTTTCTTTCATAAAAAGTCCCCCTTTTAAAATTAATAAAAGTAAATATCATACTATTATATATTTTATTCTATACTTTTTATTTTTAAAACTATTTTGTATAATGAATAAGCTCTGTTAGAGTATTATATTATAGTGATTTTTCAAATAAATTAGTATCTTTATTAACTTAGCTAACTTTGTTATGTTATTATTATAAAAATAACCATATCTTAGTATTTTCAATAATTTGAATTATAAGATATGATTACTTATTTTAACTTAGCTCAACAAATCTATTTCTAATAGTAATTCTAATTATATCTTTATATTTAGTCGACACATTTATGAACATATCTTTAACTAGTCCACTTTTCTTATTATTTTTACTTAGTTGTATAAACTTAAACCAACCTAGATAATTAAATATACCATTTTTAAATTTAGTATATATATGTATACCATTCATATATTTATTAATAGATATATTTTATGGTATGGAGGTTCTATTTTTATGCAGTTTAGAAATGGTAAAATGTATATTCCAACAGATAAAGGTTCTTTATCCGTCAACGGAGTTGGATATTTAGAGATTGAGTCCGATTTAATTAGATTAAACCTTGGAATTACAAGTGATAGTAAAAGCGCTGAGGAGGCTAAAGATAAAAATTTACAAACACTTGAAAGCTTAATTACTAGCTTAACTGACTATGGTATACCTAAAGAAGACATAAACACTAAAGATATATCAGTTACTAGAAATTATATTGGATGTGATAATCAACAATTATCATTTATTGTAACTAATTTAATTACAGTTATGATACATGATGTATCAAAATTAAAAGATATTTATTCTTTAGCTATAGAAAATGGTGCTAACGATAATATAAATGTAGACTTCTTACTATCTAATTCTACTTATTATTACAGTAAAGCACTAAAAAAAGCTAGTAAGGATGCACTTAATAAGGCTGCTTTGCTAGCTAGTAGTTTTAATATTAAATTCAATCCAGCTCCATTTAAAATAATTGAAAAAAGTTCTTCTTTATACTCTATTGCTTACTCTTCTTCTAAATCATTTGTAGCTTCTACTCAAGATTTATCATCTGGATTAGTTAAAATTACTGCAGAAATTGAAGCTATCTTTACTACTGTCTCTTGTTAAATAAAAGTTACTTTAAATTTTTAATACTTAATTAATAATAGTAAAAAATACCTTAGATATATTTTTTATATCTAAGGTATTTTTTATTTATTATCTAGAATAATATTCAACAACTAAAATATCATCTATCTCTATTGGAACTTCATTTCTTTCAGGTTTTCTAGTAAGTACACCTGAAAAGTTCTCTAAATCCTTTTCTAAATAAGGATATTGGCTAGTAACATTTTGTTGAAAACTTTCTTTAAACATTGTATTATTTCTAGACTTTTCTCTTAAAGATATAACTTCTCCTATAGATACTCCATAAGAAGGTATATTAACTTTCTTTCCATCAACTAGTATATGTCCATGAACAACCATTTGACGAGCTTGTCTTATAGAACTTGCTAATCCTAATCTATATACTAAATTATCTAATCTACATTCTAATGCTTGTATTAAAGCTGTACCTGTAGATTCCTTAGATTTCTCAGCTTTCTTTACATAATTAGCAAATTGCTTTTCTAACACACCATAGTATGCTCTTAATCTTTGCTTCTCCAGTAACTGTACTCCATAAGGTGAAAGTTTCTTATCTTCTCTAGACGTTCCTTTTACTGCTCTATCCATTGCTTTTGGATGTCCACATACATTTAAGCCTAGTCTTCTACATTGTTTAAATCTAGGTCCCATCATTTTTGCCATAATTATCATCTCCTATTAATATTAGAAATTTGCCGCGATAACTTTAAGCCTAAATTTAATATACCACATTTTTTTATAATTGTAAATGAATTTCATTATCGTTAAAATAAAAAACTACGATACAGATCGTAGTTTTTTTAGACGTATGTGTAATTATTTTAAGTAAATTAAAAGTTATGGCAAGTATAAGCGATACATCAATATGTAAAACATAGAAAAATATTATAGCGTGCTGAAGGTTATAATATTTTAAAGTTTACACAATAAATCACTTATAAGTACATAATTAAGTATATATGTACTTTATAACTTTTACTTATTTAAAGTATAACATACATAATCATCGTTGTAAATAATAATAATTATCATTTTCAGCATTTCGTATAAATTTATTAAATATCAAAATAAAAGTTTTAAAAATTATGTCCCTAAAATTATTATTGATAGTAATATCAATCTAATAAATAATAAATGCTTTACTTCCTCTTTTTTATCTTTAGTTTTTAATTATATTAAAAAAAGTCTACATTACAGTAGACTTTTTATATCACACAATTTTCTATTTGAATTATATAATCTTGGCATTTTTCACAAATTATTATACTTACTATGTAGCTATCATCAACTTTACCTTGTCTAGATAATTTGTTAAATGATAACCCTTTATACTCTTTGCTTATATCACTTATTACATACTCACCTTTTTTAGTAAGTATATAAAAGTGATACTCTAAAAATCCAAAAAACTTTTGCTTTTCTTTTACACCTGCTAAACACTCAGGACATGCTTCTTGATAATATTCTATATCAAAGTCAACATCATATGCTTCATTTAACATATTTAATATACTATCAACTGTTATACCTGTAACCGGCTTTTCTTCATCATTAATTAATTCACTACAATTATTTGCATTTAATATATACTCTGTATCTTCGTAAGTAAATTTATATTCACTCATATTAGCACCTCTTTAATTTATTCTATTTCTGATTTAAACGGAACCTTTTCACTTATTGCTTGTGAGTATTCCTCTTCATCTATATAACCAAGTTCTTTCATCTTGTATAATATAACTTCTTGTCTTTTCTTAGCTTCTCTATGCTCTTTATATTTAGCTGGATTATTAGTTATTCCCACTAACATAGCACTTTGAGCTAAAGTTAAATCTTGTACATTTTTTCCAAAATATACTTTTGAAGCTTTTCCTACTCCATAAGCTGACTTACCAAAATAAACATTATTTAAATAAGTACATAGTATTTCATCCTTAGTCATAAATTTGTCCATTTGAGTAGCATAATATATATCTTTTATCTTTCTTTTCATATTTCTATCATCACTAGTTAAAAGATTTTTAGATATTTGCATTTCTATAGTACTTCCACCTTGAGTAGTATCTGATAATATATTATGCAATAATGATCTTGTTAAAGATATAATATCTACACCTTTGTGTTCATAAAATCTTTCATCTTCTATAGAAACTAATGCCTCTTTTAAGTATTTTGGTATTTCATTATCAGGTACTACCTCACTACTTATATAATTCTCTCTCAATATTTCTTTATTTATAACTTTTGTATCTCTTAAAGAAGATACTACAAATACTGATCCCACTGCTGATAATCCAACAAATAAAGCCAATGTAACTATTAAAAATGCCTTTGCTAGTTTAAAACCTCTTTGTTTATTATTCTTCTTTCTTCTACTACTTCTTGTACTTTTATTAACATTATTTGTATTATCTCTTTTTATTTTATTATTTTCTATTTTTCTTTCATAACTTGTATTGTCTATTCTTACTTTTTCTTTATAATATCTTTGATGTTGTTTATATTTATAATTATAATCATTTGAGCTTACTTTTTTTCTTCTTATTCTATTATCATCATTATTATTATAATTCATATGATCCTCCTAAATATTATAAATTTAATTATACCTTGTTATATAAAATAAATCAAAGTACAAATTTGTAAGATATTTATAAAATTGGTGATTAAAATTGTAAATTTGGGGAATTATATATTTTGTACTATTTTTTAAGGAGGTAGTTATAGATGGCTTACTTTATAACAGATGCTTGCATAAGCTGTGGAGCTTGCGAGCCAGAATGTCCAGTTAACTGCATATCTGCAGGAGATGACAAATACATAATAGATGAAAATATATGTATAGAATGTGGTACATGCAATAGTGTATGTCCAGTTGATGCTCCTCAACCGGAGTAATAAAAAAAGAAAAGCATTTGCTTTTCTTTTTTATTTTATATCTATGGTTTTTACTATTGTATTATTTTTAATATCTTCTATATCAGAAAATTCCAATCTTATAGGTTCTTTTGTGTTATGTAGTGTTACTCCCATTTTTAGTGTTTTGCTTTCTCCACTTTTTAGGTTTCCTATAAATCCACTTATCTCATCTTTATATGTACTTACAAAATATTTAGTAGCTAAGCTACCTTGATATGGATATACATCTAAATTAGCTAATTCTATATCGTTTAAACCATTGTTTTTTACATCCACAGTTATTATAGCTGATGCATTATAAACTTCATCCAATTCTATAGATGTATTGTTTATATCTATATCTGTTACCTTTATATTTATAGCTTTATCATTTATATTGCTTGTCCATATATCTTCCTCAGTTATATATTCTTTTCCTAAACAAATAGAAGCTGTAGATGAGCATAACAAAAAAAATATAGTAACTATACTTGTAAAAAATTTAGTATTCATATTTTCCTCCTAACAATTTATTCTTATTTTATGCATAGGAAAAAATTTCATTCATCATTAGTTAAATTAAAGTAATTTTTAAATATAAATTTGTACTATTATTTTTTTATATTTTTTATTATTTTTTTCGACATTTCTATTGATTTTTTTGTCGAACTTTGATATTATTAATTCAAGGTTATTCCCCTAATAACCGATTATTTTACTCCCCAAATAAAATATATTCCCTAATAAACCCCTTTTTATAATATATTTTACCCCTTTTTATAGCCTTACTTGATCGGATTAAAGTAAGGCTATTTTTTCATATTTTTTTATTATATCTCTTATAGCTCTATAGCCTTTTGCCTTTGTTTCAACATATAAGCTTTCTCTATAGTCATCTATAATTTCCCACATAGTTCCTACTTTAAGCAACATTATATTTATATAATTATCGTTAGTATTTAAAGTCCATGTAAATTTTTCTTCATTTTCTTTATTATAATACCAGTCTAAATGTGTATTTATAGATGATATATCATTCATAATTTGTAAAACATTATCATACCTATCATAAGTATTAACATTAATACATTTTTCAATTATATTTATCATCTCTTTTGGTATATGTGGTAAATATTTTTTTCTAATCGGAAATTTTCCTTTTGCACAAGCAATCTTTAGACTATTTAAATCTTTATATCGTCTTGCTTGCTTATTATACTCTTCATTGCCATTGCACAACCTGTATAGTGTAGTTCCTATTTGATATATGTCTATCTTTTTATTTATTGTTGAATTTGTACATTGTTCTGGAGCTATGTGCTTATAGTATACATTTTTTAATCTTGCATTACCTAGATTATTTAAATATAAAGCAGAACCAAAATCCGTAAGTATTGCACTTCCTTCATTACTTATCAATATATTATTAGGCTTTATATCACAGTGTACAATATTATTTTCATGAACATAATATATCGCTGAAAGAAAATCTAATGAATATTTTATTATTTGTCTTAGTGTAAGGTTTTGATTTTCTATTAGATGCTGAAGTGATCCATTTTTTAAGTAAGGCATCGTTATATATATATATTCATTATCATAAGATGCTGAATGTATTTCCATTATATTAGGATGCTTTAGTTTATATATTTTTTTGGATTCTTCAAAATATCTTTCAGGTTCTTTTAGACCTTTCTTATCTATTTGTTTTAGTATAAATTTAGATCCAACCTGTAAGTCTTTTACCATGTATAAAGATGAGTTAACACCTTCTGACTTTATATTATTTATTACTTCAAAGTCAAACTGAGTACTTAATTGCATATCTCCACCCCATAACTTGATAGTACTTCTTCTAAAGTTCCCTCTATTTTTATAGTATACACTTCTAATTTATCTTTTATATTTAAATACGCCTTTTTTACTTTATTTTGATTTATTATCATACTCATAAATTTTCTTATATATTCTAACTTATCTCCCATACTAAATGATACTGGTATTATTATTTCATTTTGGATGATAATATCTCTCTTATCATTATATATAGAGAATACTTCAAATTGAATTCTATCTCTATATATATTTATAGATATTAAATTCATGATATTAACCCCCTGTAAAGTAAATTCATCTTTATATACTATGAATTTAATTCAAGATTAAACACTATTTATAAAAAATTATCAAATTTTAATTCTAAAACTATGAATATTTTCTAATAATAAATTATAAATAAAATCATAACAAGAGAATACAATATTTTACTTATTATAAATTCATTTCACTTGAATAACATATCGTCAAATAGTTTCATTCATCCAACGGATATATACTTTAAACAAGGTATTAAAGAATTATTTTACTACCGCTATATACATCATTGATCGGCTAATTAGATTTTTAGATTATAACTTATCCACAAACCATATAATTTGTAATACATTAATATTATAAAAAAGCTAGATGAATTATTTTTTCATCTAGCTTCTAATATATTTTTTGCTTATCTATAGCTATAACTTTATTTAATTTTTGTTTACTAATTTAACCCTTTTGAGTTTACTATAATAAATCTCCTACAGAGTTTAATATCTTTAATTCAGCTTTTTTAAGAATATCTAAATATTCTTGAGTAACTATTTTCTTCGCTGTATATGTTAATCCTTCGTAAGCCCCTCTTATATCATATACTTCCTTAGCTATAGCTCTTTTTTCATCTAATTGAGTATATTTTTCATAGCTTTTTAATTTACTTATTCTTTCTACTAACTTTTCAGCTATTGCCTTATCTCTAGCCTCTGTATTTAATTGTTCTACTGTAACTAAAGCACCATTTAAAAATTCACGGTCTAATGGTGATATTGTATTTTTCTCTTCTTCTGATAATGTATCGTAAGCTTCTTTTGCTTTTTTAACATCTTCTATATACTTATTTACTCTATTTTCAACAGTATCGTTTTTATTATCATCTCTACCTATTTTATCTATTAGATTTATAACTTTGCTTTTTCTTTCCGCTCTTTCTAATATATCTAAGTTTTTAACTAATGACTTAGCTTCATCATTTAAACTGTTGTATGCATTTCTTGATTCTAATATTTCATTTTCATCATTTTTAGTTATATTTCTATTTAATTTTTCTATTTTTTGGGTAACCTTATTAGCTTCTGCTTTATTCGCTTCAGCTTTTTGAGTTGGATCTAATAAGTCTCCTACAGAGTTTAATATCTTTAATTCAGCTTTTTTAAGAATATCTAAATATT
>NZ_CATXCO010000077.1:0-9785 GCF_958366745.1 uncultured Romboutsia sp. | reverse complement strand
TTTAAATCATCATAAGTTTTTATATTGTTATTTAGCCATTGTCTTATAATTCCACCAATGTAGCCTTTGTTGCATTTTCCTTTGTCTGTTGCTATTTCTATGGCTTTTTTAAAAAGCTTTAAATCTATTTCTTCACTTATATTGATTATCCACTCATAAGCTACTCCATTTATAAGTCCAATGTTTTGTTCATATAATTTTGCATACTTACCTACATTAAATGATTTTAAGTCTTTTTCTTTATCTATATCTTTTTCTTTCTATTCTTCTTTATCTTTTTCTTCTTCTTGTCCTAAATCTTTAAACGTATCGTGATACGACTCGTTATACGTATCGTCATTTAATTTTTTACTTTTACATAAATCCTCTATATCATCAGCATTATCCTTATTTAGATAGCTTTTAAATATATCTTTTATCTCTTCTTTTTTAATACCTTTACTAACATATTCTATAAGTGATATATCTGAGACTTCCTCTAATTCTTTTTTCACACAATCAAGCATTGGCTTACCACTTCTATCTAAGTTGTATTTTCCCCAGTTTTTTAGAGCAATCTCACGTGTATATGGATTGTACTTTATAAGTTTGTGGTGATTTTCAAATCTATCCATCAAAGAGTTTATACTTTCTATTGAATATCCAAGTTCAAAACTCATTTGCTTTTTAGTTATTTGATATATTCCAATTTGAGTTGTTGCTGGATTAGTTAATAAATATATGAAGAAAAATTTATCTTCTGGTGTTAATTCTTCTATAACCTTTGCATCTTGCCAAAAGGCAGTGTGCAGTTTTCTAAATATAGCCATAATGTCCCCCTTAATTTAACTTAAATAATATCAATCTAAATATTTTAATTCACTTTAAATACCCTAGTTTCTGTAGTTTTCATATAGTCTTTAACTATATCTGGATAGTCTTTTTTTAGTCTTTTAGAATCTAAAGTAGTTCTACTTTGCCACTTCCAAGTTATTTTTCTATCCCCAATGAAAGCTACTTCATGATCTTTCATTTCCTGTTGTATTTCTTGTTCTATTTTACTTTTTTCTAATTTTATTTCCTTTAGCATATCATTTAAGGTATCTAGTTTTGAAAGTTTATTACTTTCTATAAATAAATTTAATGGCTTTTCATCTATATTTTTATATCTATTTTTAAGAAATTTAGAATAATCCTCGCTTCCATCAGGAAGTGGTATATCATCTCCTAATATATATTTTTTCCAAAACTCTTCTTCCTTTTCCATAATGTAATCAATAAGTTCTTGATCTCTATCTAGTTTGTATATTTTTATTTCTTCATTCCCAATTAATGCACATACATAACAATGACTTGCTCCTGTTACAGCCATATAGTGATAACACTGTATTTGATAATGTATTGGAACTTCTTCGCTCCACTCTTTTTTTAAGTAGCTATTAGTTACAACACATTCTAAAAATGCATTTTCTGAAACTACTACTTTATCTAAATTTGCTATGGCATAAGGATATTTGTGATTCCTAAGTATTCCATTTAAATTTCTTACCTTTTTACCAGTTTGGTTACAAAATTCTTTAGCTACAAATTCTTCTAGCTTTTCACCTAAAATCATTTTCATATTACTCTTTATTTCTATATTTTCATCTATTTTATCCATATATACATTTACACTACTTCTATATGGATTTAAATTTAATATACTGCTTGCATCGCTACCACCAATTCCCTTTTTTCTTAGTTTTAACCAAGTTTCCTTTGGCATATTTAATGTGTTATGTTCTATATTTGCTTCTAAATATTTTCTCATATAATCCCCCTATTTTATATAACATCATATATTTTTAATAAATTTAATCTAGCGAAGATGATAATGTATAAACTAAACCAACATTTAAGCAACGGATTTATCGTTGGCGCTATGAGCAAAGCGAATTTTAAGCAACGGATATATCCAAAATACTTCGCCAACACGTTGCTCAAAGTGAAAACAAGGATATATCGTTGGCGATAATTTTTTAGTTTGGAGGGAAGCTTATACATTATCATCGAGCGTATTTAAATAAAATTAACTAGTACAAAATATTAATTTAAATATTTACTTTCAAGTATTTTATTTATAAAATATTTTTGACCTTTGCCTGTAATCAGAGGTTTTATAGAAAGAATTTCTCCATTTTCAGTTTGAATTACTTTTTCATGTATTTTAAATAATCCACTTTCAATATAAATTTGCTTAGGCGTATTTTTATCATCACCCTTACTTATAAAATATCCATTATCCCTAAACCATTTATATAATCTATTTCTTCCCATGTTAGTTTTATTGCTTATTATTTTTGCATATTGACCTATTGTTATAGCTCCCTCTGTATCTTCTATTGTTTTACCTAAATTTATATATTCCTCATTTTCAATTATTACTTTATTTAAAGCTTTTACTTTTAATCTTTCATTCTTTAATCTTTGTGCTAAAGATATTATTAAATCTGGATTTTCTAACATCTCATCTATAAGGTTTTTGTCTATATATGCACCATGCTTTCTAATTGAAGGAATAACTTCATCACATACCCATCTTTCAAACTTACATGCACTTTTTAGCTTTGATTTCATTATTAGCCTGTATAAATTTCCTTCATCAATGAATTTCTTTTTATACATTTGAGTTTTTAAACTTACTCCGTTTCTAGTTTTAGAGGTAACTCCTACTTCATGTATTATTATTCCTTCTTCTTTACAGTGTCTGATTATTGCATCCCTAGGATTTGAGTATCCTAATACATTAGCTACACTATTTGCGTCAAAGTATTCTTTGTTATTTTTAACTATTACTAAAATATCACCAAAAAAATCATTTCTAAATAACTTTAAACTTTCCATTTTATCCCCCTATATGGTTATTTTTGATTCTTTTTATTACTTTTGGTTACTTAAATTTACAACTTATCGCTTAAATAAGTAATTTACATCACTTTGTAGTATGTTAGCAACTTCTATTGCTTCATATACCCTAAAGTAATCTAAGTTCTTTTCTTTTTTTATATACGTTGATGTTGACATATGAAGTAAATGTGCTAATTCTTTTTGAGTTAGTCTTCTACTTTTTCTTGTAAATTTTAAATTATTCATACTACTTCTCCCCCTTTTATTAAACTTTTGGTTACTTATCTTGATTTAAGTATATCCATTTTTTGGTTACAATGCAAGAACTTTTTATAACTTTCGGTTATTTTTTATAAATTTTGGTTATTTAATAAATAAAAAATAACCATTTTAATACATTTTATATACTATTTATCCTAATTTTAAGCTATAATTAAGTTATGATATGTTAGTTTTATATAAGAAAACTAACATTTGATATTAATATTTATGATACTTTTTCAATTTAATTTAAATTTAAAGTATCTAGGTATTAAATTTACTAATATTACTACAACAAAGGTTAGATGATATAGAATTAATTTAAAAATTTAAATTAATCTAAAATGTATAAATAATATTAAATTTTAAATATAATAAAGGCGGTGAATATATGAAAACTTTAGGTGAGAGATTAAAAGATTTAAGAAAAGAAAAGGGATACACTCTTGAGCAAGTTGCAGAAAAATTAAATACAACCAAAATAACTATATCTAGATATGAAAATAATTTAAGAGAGCCAAAAAGAGAAACTATAAGTCAATTAGCTAAATTATTTAATGTATCTACTGATTATTTACATGGTCATACAAATGATAAATTTACTTTAACTAAAGAAGATAAAATTGATATAAAAAATTCATTAGAAAAGATTAAATGTGATTTATCTACTGATGAAACTATTTTGTTTGATGGTGAACCAATGTGTAAAGAAGCCATTGAAAGCTTACTTACAGCTATGGAGGTTGGCTTATCATTAGTTAAACAAAAACAAAAAAGGGACAATAATATATAGTTTAGCAAACTTAGGGGGATATATTTTTTATGTTTATAAGGAATAAAGTTAAAGAAGTAATATCAAAATATAATACTAACAATCCTTTTGAAATAATTGATATTTTAGATATTACTTTAGTTATTTATCCGCTACATAATAGTATTAATGGATTTTTTCAAGTAAAGGATAATTATCCAATAATCTATATAAATAGTAACTTATGCTATGAGGAGAAAATGATGACTGCTGCTCATGAACTTGCTCATTATTTTCTTCATAAGGGTATTAATGCTTTTGCATGTCGTGGTTTGAGTGGTTCTTATATTAAGAATAAATATGAGCGTCAGGCTTATATTTTTGCGGCTGAACTTTTGATTGATGATAATATTCATAAACTTTATCCTGGTGAAAGTGAGGCACAGATTGCATCTCGTATCGGAGTTCATCCTTGGTTATTTGATCTTAAATTTAGAGAAAAGCTTCGTTAAAAATATATTTTTAATTTTTATAATTTAAGTTAATAAAATACCCTGTCGAGTTTTTTGACAGGGTATTTTTTACGTATAAGGAAATTATATCATAAAAAAAATTATGGATAACCTATGAATATGAGTAATATCAATAACTTTATAAAAGTAAAAAATGATATTTTTGAGCAACGGATGTATCCGTAGCGTAAGCAAGGATATATCGTTGGCGAAATGAAGTGTTTCGCCGACACGTCGCTCGAGCGAAGCGAATTTTTTATAAATATTAAATCTATTATTAAAGTTTTTATAATATAAAAAGATTATTTTATAAATTTAAATACAAAAAATCTTTTTATATCTACAGCTTTTTTAGGACACAGTTCATGACAACAAAAACACCTTATACAATTATCTAAATTTATACTTGGAAACCCACACTCCATAGATATAACCCCTGGAGGACATACTTTACTACACTTTCCACATTTTACACATTTTTTATAATTTATAACTGGCTTACCTGCTAATTTTTTATTTATATAAACCTCTAAATTTTTAGGTATCATACCTCTTAAAAAGCTTATACTCTTGTTTTTAGGTATCTTAAAATCCTTAATTACCATATCATCTATATTATCGCCTAGTATACATATATCAGAAAAATCCTCTTTTATAAGATTTCTTTCTATACACCTTTGTACTGTTGGAACTTTATTTGGGTTTAAATTTATAACTTTACAAGCAACTACATCTATAGCATAAGGACTTGGTGAAGCTAAAAGTACTCCTACTTTTCTAGGATTTCCAGCAGTTGGTCCTTCTCCTTCCATACCAATTATTCCATCCATTATGGTAAGGCTTGGATTTACATAGGAACATATATCTACTAGTGCATCTGTAAAATCTACTACTTCAGGCATCTTAAAATGATACTGTGCTTTTTGTACTCCTGGTATTACTCCAAATAAGTTTTTCACTCCTCCTGTAAATGTTGCCATTGCATGGGTTTTTAGTTTGCATAAATTTATTACATGATCAACTTTTGTTATAGGCTCTATTACTGTAATGTATTTTAATAGTTTTCCATTTGGATTATTTACTTTTACTTCTGATATGTCATAGTTTAATTCAATATCAAGTTCTTCACATACGCTTTCTATACCACAAGTTTTGTAAATTGATTTTAGTGCTGATTTTGTATATGGACCTCCTGGACTATCTCCTACAATTACTTTACATCCATGATTTAGTAAATGTTTAGCTACCACTTTTAATACCATTGGATGTGTAGTTGCCATTTCATCAGGATGTTTTTTTATTACTAAGTTTAATTTTATAAATACTGTACTATTTTTGTTTATATATTTATGTAGTCCACCTATATCTTGTATTAGTTTTTCAAACTGTTGATTTACTTGGTTATATTCATAACTTTGACAGCTTCTTAATGCTACATTTTTCATTATTTGCCTCCTTTTTTGTTATATTTATAGTTTCATTATAAGAAGGCTTATTACCTTTTTTTACTTATATTTATAATAAATTAATGTAACCCAATTTATCTTTTAGATAAATATAAAAGGCTAGATTACTCTAACCTTTTATATTTTATATTAAATTAAACTTATCTTTTTATTCTAACCCTTAACTTGCTGTCTTATATATTGCTTATACTCATCTATCAACAACTCTTGATATGCAGCTTTCTTGTATTTTATCAAATAATTAGATATATCCTTTAAATCCTTATCTTTAATACTTTTTAGCTTACCTATTCTTTTTAAATCAAGCTCTTTATCCGAAATAATTTTTTCATAATATTTTTCATCATACAGCATAAACTCAACTTTATCTTTATATAAATCTTTTAACTTATCAGCAATTTGTAACCCTTCTGGATCAAAGTCCCCGGCATAATATATTTTATCTAGGTTTTTAATCTTATTTAATAACATATATGAAGATAAATTCAATTGTCCACTTGTACATATTATACTTTCATCTATATCAGTATCCTGTATAATACTTTGAAATACAGCTGGATTCTCAAATATAAATACCCTATTATTCTTACAAATTATATAGTCTAGTTTCTGAATATTTGATAATGAGATATTAAATGGTTCATTAATCATATTTAAAAAGTCTATCCTATTTCCTTCTAATTCCCCAGTTAGTTTATATATACAAGTTGAATTTGAGATTTCATCCTTTAACAACCCAAATCTATAATATAGTTTATTTAATTTATCTATGTTATTTATTTCATTTTTATTAACACCTTGACTATCCTTGTATACTAATGCATTTATTAAAAGTTTTCCATAGATGCTATCTTTATCAAAAAAGTGTGGGTCTTTAGTATGTCTTGCTGAAAATATAGCCAAACTTTCATATTTATTTTCTAAATACGGTAAATTATTTATTGCATTTATACATTTAATTAAGTCTTCCTTTAAATAATTTATATTACTTTCATCTAAAGCTTTTTTATATAACTTTTTAATACTTGGATATCCATATAACTTTTTTTGTAAAGCCGATATAATCCATTCTTTACCTATTCCATTTTCACAAAATTTAATTAAGGTACTAAAAAACTCTACTTCATTGTTAACTAAAATTTCTCTTACTTGTTTATTGGTAATAAGTTCTTCCTTTGTTACAACTGAAAGTAATTGTAAAAAATCAAAATTTTTAAGTTTCTTAGTAAATAATTTTTCTACATCCTTACTTTTTATCTTAGCTTTTTTATTGTTATATACATTTGTATCGAAGCTAGCTAGTATATCCATTTCTTCATTATTTTTAGGAGTAATATTAAAGTATCCTGTTATTTTTGAATACTGTTTATATTTTTTCATTACGTTTTTAAATATTTCTATATATATTTTATTTGAGTTTATAATTTCAAGTGCCTTTTCCATTTACTCACCTAAATCTACTATTTTTGAATGTCCATTCCAAGTATATTTTATAGGAATTACCATATCACTACCCTCTCTAATAAGTTCATATATTGCTAGATTTTTTACTCCTTCATAAGTGCCCCATAGTACCTGAGAATTTAATACATAATCTAAATCTAATCCTTCCATAAGGTTAAACATATGACTAATATTTTCTTCATCTACTCCTGCAAATGCTTCATCTAGTGATATCATTCTTGGACAATCTTTTTTATCAGCTCCATCATATCTTGCATTTACTGCTGCAAATAATGGTATATACATAGCTAGGGCTTTTTCTCCACCTGATAACCTATAAAATTCATTATCTGTTAATTCTTTTTTATTTTGCCTTGGTGTGGTATACATTAATTTAAATTCAAACCATCTTCTAAAATCAAGGACTTCTTTTATTATATATTGATAACTAGATATTTTATTTTCATCTTCCATTCTTCTTTTTTGTTGTTTTAGCTTTAACTTAAAGTGCTTTGATACTTTTTCTCTTTCTTCCTCAGTTAAAAATTTACTTGTACTTAAAAGTGTACTTAACTCTTTTATATCAATATCATCTTCACTTTGACCTTTTTTAGGTACCCATGTAATGTTTAATTTAAGTCCATTTGAAGTGTTTACTTTATCCATAAGCTTGTCTATTTCCTTAACCCAATTTTTAGCTCTGCTAATTCTTGCACTAATTTTTGTACTAAGGTTATTTATTAATATATCTTCAAATACTTTTCTTTCATTTTCATTTATTAATAAGTTGTGTTCTTCTATATTTAAGTTTAATTTTTTAATTAAATCATATAAACTTATTTCTTTTTTTTGTAGCTTTATTCTTATATCTACCCTTTTTGATATTTCTATTAATCCTTTTATATTTTCATCCTCATAGTTAGTGTATATATTATCTGTATCGTAAACTCCTATATTATAGTTATTTAATTCTAGTGAGCTTTCACGTATTATTTCATGTATATTTGATATGATATCATTTTGTTTGTAACTTTCACTTAATTTATATTTTTCTATTACATATTCAATAGCTTCACATTCCTCTAAAGCTTTTAATTCTTCAATATATCCTAAATTAAGTTCATATCTAAAGTTTTCTTTATAGAAATTAAGTTCTTTATTTTTTGTATTTAAATTTATCTCTAGTTCATTTAATCTATCTATATAATTTTTTATATTAGCTTCTCTTTTAGCTTTACTTTCTATTAACAAAGATATTGAATGTGGATATGTACTTATTATATTAGAAAGTCTATCTAATTCTTTTTCTATTTCATCTATTCCAAGACTTTTTAAAGCATTTTTTAAAGATTCTATATTTTTAGTTAAAGTTAATTTTTCATTTTTTAATGTACCTATTTCTTCATAAATAATTTCTAAATCATTTTTTACTGCTTCATTAATTGATATATGTATTTCAGTTTCTTTTAATATGCTATTTTTTTTATTATAAGCTTGTCTAATTTCATTTATTACTTCTTTATACTCTCTAATGCTATCTATTACACTTTGATAACTTTCTGTATTTTTAGGTATATTTATATGTTCTGTTTCTTCAAACAATAAGTTGCTTATTTCTTTTATATCCTTTTTTACTTTATAAATATTTTCATTTATAGATATAAGTTCTTTTTCTTTAGTTCTTAAATCTATTTCTATCTCTTCTATAAGCTTTATTTCTTCGTCAATGTCTTCTCCAGTTATAAATTCTTTATATTCTTTATTTAAAATTTCAATACTGTTATCTATTTTATTTATATTTTCATTTAAATTTTCTAATATAATATTTAACTCTTCTATTTTATTTTCTAATGTACTTATTTTTTCTAATCTATATTGTTCTCTCTTTTTAGAACCTATATATTTAAGTTCATATTCAGTATTTGTAATTCCTTTTATTATTCCTATTTTAAAATTATTATCTAAATCTATGTAAGTATTATTTTCATCTGTATTTATTGAAATTGATTCAATAATACTATAAATATCATTACTATACTCTTTAGTGAAATTATCTTCTTCTAAGGAAATATATTTACTTAAATTATCTTTATTAGTTTTTTCATTTTTACAAAGTATTTTATAGGTATTATTTTTTAGTAAGTTTTCAGCTTTTAATCTATACTCATTTGGGACTATTATTGAGTCTATAATCCCCATATCTAAAAGACTGCTTTCTATTATCTTTTTTTCTTCATCTAGTAAATTTTCCTTAAAGTCTATACATTCATAAAGTTTTTTATATGGTATTTTTTCTTTATCTAATATAGTTTTTGCTTCAGTAAACCAGTTATTTTCCTCAAATACTTCTTTATCATTGATTATTTTTTCTAGCTCAGTTTTAAGTTTATTTTTATCATTAGTAATTTCTTTCTTTTTAAGACTTAATTTATTTTTATCGTCTTTTAATTTCTCTTCTTTATTATTTTTACTTTCTTTTACTAAGTC
>NZ_CATXCO010000076.1:0-9802 GCF_958366745.1 uncultured Romboutsia sp. | reverse complement strand
AATGATGTAATCTGTTATTTTATTTTTCCAGAACTTATATAAATCCTTTCCATTTTTATTTTCAAGTTTAGCTTTCATTTCAAGCCTGTAAGGCTCTATTAAATCTAAAGGGGATAATATTCCATATAAACCAGATAAAATCCTTAGATGGTCATTTGCAAAGTTAAAATCATATTCATTAAAATCTGAAGTATTCATAGAATTAAATACTTCTCCGTCAAAAGCAAGTATACTTTGAAGCTTTTTATTATTAGAATCTAATAAGTTTTGATATCTATCATAATTTAATTTAGATAAATCTTCACTTAAATTCATTAAATTACTTATTTCTTTTATATTTAGTTCTTTTAGTATACTTATAAGATAATTTACGTCTTCTTTAAATACTGGATTAGAAGAGTTTTCTAAATTACTATCTTTATCAAAATTCATAGTAGTTGCAGGAGATATTATAGTTATCAAGTCATTCACCTCTTATTTTCATATTTTATTAATTATATACCATAATATTAAAAATTTAAATCTATATATTAAACTACTTATTATGATATAATAATATATACTATAATATTACAGGGGTGGGTAAATGGCTAAAGTAATTAAAAATGCAATATCTTCTGAATATTTAAGGTACAAAATAGATGAAGATATAAGCATTTATGAAGGACGTTTCTGTATTTACTTAGACAGAAAATATAGATGTAGTGGTATAATCTATTACAAAATGACTCCTCCCATATCTATAAATTTTAAAGCACAGATACTATTCGTTGAAGACGAGGATGTTGATTTAGAATTAGATTATGACAATGCAATACTTGAGATGTATGGATATAAACCAATCTCAATAACTATAAATGCTAGAAATGATTTTAATATGGAGGGTTATATAAATGACAATCATATAAAATCGAAAAATTCTTTTGTAGATTATGTTGATTTTAATATAGTTAATTTAGATAAGTTTCCAGGTGATTTGATAAAGCATGTTGATAAATTATTTGCAGGCAGAATAGAGTTTGATATAGGTGATTTTCATATTACTATAGATAAAAGATATGATTATAGAAGAGAGCTTAATGATGAACTAAAATCTAAATCAGGTTTCCTGATAACTCATATAGGTCGCATTAGGCGAAAAGATAATAGACCTTTTAAAACTAATAGTATTATAAATTGCTTAGATAGAATATCTACAGCACTTAGTTTTATGTGTGGTAGGTATATAGGCATATGTCTTGCTAAGGGATATAAAAATAATAATAATACATATAGACTATGGATAGAAAATATAGTTACACCTTTTAGATTTGTTCCAACTTGGACAGACACTATTTCAAATCATCATAATATAGAAAAGTATTTGTCACTTATGTGTAATAAATTAGAGGATGGTTATTATGGACCAGCTATAAAACATGTTATAGATTGGTATATAGAATCACTTGGAGATATAACCTTAGAAAATAATATAATATCGATTCAAATTGCCTTAGAAGCTCTTTCATATATAATTCTTGTAGAAAAAGAAGGTTTATTAGACGATGAGCAATTTGATCAAAATAATGCTTCTAAAAATATTAAATTGGTTTTAAATGCTTGTAATATACCTCATGGAAGTGATGAGCTTGAATTATTTGATGATTGGATAAGAGGTAAGTTTGATGATGGAGTAGACCTTGTAATATATTTTAGAAATAAGATAGTTCACCCAGTTAGAAAAGATAATAGAGCTAATTTAACAGTAGAAGATATGTGGAATATAATCCAAATAGGGACAAAGTATATTGAGCTTATAGTTCTTTCTTTTATAGGCTATAAAGGTGAGTACTCGAATAGACTTAAAGAAAGATGGTTTGGAGAAGTCGAAGTTGTACCTTGGAATAAATTAGATTAGATTATTTATTTTAGGGTATATAGATATATAATAGAAAGGATGATAAAGATGATAAAATTTTATGGATATTCAAAATGATCTAGCGTAAGAAAGGCCAAGGCTTGGCTTGAGGAAAATAATTTAGAATTTGAAAATATAGAAATAGTTAAAAATCCACCAAGTAAAGAAGAACTAAAAGAAATGTATGAAGTAAGTGGATATGAACTTAAAAAGTTTTTTAACACTAGTGGTGTAAAATATAGAGAACTTGGTTTAAAAGATATCGTAAAAACTGAATCAGATGAAAAGCTTTTAGATATATTATCAAGTGACGGAATGCTTATAAAAAGACCTATAGCTTATGATGGTAAAAATGTAGTTATAGGATTTAAAGTAGATGAATGGAAAGAAAAGCTATTATAATTTAATTAATATTAAAAATAAAGAAGTTATCTCTTTAAGGGATAGCTTCTTTTATTTTTAATATTAACTTATGATAAGTACAAATTCAGCATATAATAAATTCAATACATTAGCTAAATAAAAATAAACGGAGTGCAGCATTATGTCTGAAAATAAAAATTCATATACAAAGTTTATGATTATGAAAAAGCTATATAAAGACGGAAATAAACAAGTATATCTATTAAGTAATAAAAATGGATATAAAAAAGGTAAGTTATCAGTTAAACACAATCTTAATATGGGAGAAGTTATAGAAGTAGAGGATAGTATAGAGGGTACAATTGATATTTCAGATTTTGAATACGTAAAAGATTTTAATTTAGAGGACTACCTACCATCTGTAAAAAGACCTATAAATGATATTATGTTTGATATCGAAGAAATAACAAATGAGTGCATAATTTCTGAAGAAGGAAAGATTCTAAATGATTACTTTTTTAATGATGAAAAATTCTTAGAGGAATTTAAACATGGTATCGGTGGAGTTTCAATGCATCATAATTATATAGGAGGACTTGCTGAACATACTTTAAATGTAATGTATTTAACAAAAGTACTTTGTGATAGATATAACTGTAAAAGAAGAGAAGTGGCTGTTTTAAGTGCAAAACTTCATGATATTGGAAAGCTTTATGAATTAGATTATAAAGGACCATTTAAGTATACACTTCAAGGTGAGTTAGAAGGTCATATTGTAATTGGAGTTCAGATGATCGATAAAGCTTTAAATGAAATAGATTATCCATTTAGTGAGGACTTTATAAGACGTATTAAAGGGTGCATAACTCAACATCATGGTAAATTAGAGTATGGATCTCCTAAAGCTTGTAATATGGAAGAGTCATTTATATTAAATTATGCAGACACTGTAGACGCTACAATGAATAAAATAGAACAAATTAAAGAAAACACTAAAGAAGATACTTGGTCAGATTATGATAGAAGAATAGAGACTAAATTATACTTATAATAAGTAAGTAGCCAAGGTAATAATATGTAAAACTTGGTTACTTATTTCAGTATCAGTAACTTTATTTTTTAAACCCAGCCCACCTGGAGAAATGGCATTTTACTTTATAAAATAAAATTAAAATGATAAAAACTTTATTTTATAAAGTAAATACTTAATTACATGCAATTACAATTTAGAATTTTTTATAAAGAATACTATTTTTTAAGATATTAAATATTTATTAGTTAATCTTGTAGTTTTATTTTTTAACTTACATACATATATGTAAATACTTATTGTTAAGAAGCTTGCCGCTATAGATATAGATGCAGAAATAAGTATTGCCATTTTAGCTATATTTACAAGTGTTAGATTATGAATAAATGCTAGTTCTGATATGAATATAGACATGGTAAATCCAATTCCAGCAATAAGTGATACAAAAAATATAGCTAACCAACTTATATTTTTAGGTTTTTCTGTAAACTTAAATAAATCTCCTAAATAACAAAATAGCATAATACCTAGAGGTTTACCTACACTAAGTCCTAATATTATTCCCATATAAAGTGGTTTAGCACTACTTAAATCAATATTATATGTAAGTGATATTCCAGTGTTTACAAAAGCAAATAACGGTATAATAAATAGACTATTTATAGGTACTAATATACATTGTAATCTATCTAATGTACTTTTTCTACACGTATAAGATTTTGATGGGATAGTAATAGCTAATATGATTCCACTTATTGTAGAATGTAATCCACTTAAATGTACAAAATACCATAAACAAAGTCCACATATAAGATAATAGATAATACTTTCTATTTTAAATAATTTATTAGCTATAATTAAAGTTATAAAAATCGCAAATGAAATTATCAAATATGTAAAGTTTATATCTAAAGAATATACGATGGCTATAAAAGCTATAGATATTAGGTCATCAACAACAGCTAAAGATAATAAAAATACTTTAAGAGCAGGATTGAACTTATTAGAAAATAAAATAAATATACCTACTGCAAATGCAATATCTGTAGATATAGGAATGCAAAATCCGCTTAAAAATTGGCTATTTTTATTTATTAATATAAATATTAATGCAGGAACAATTACACCTCCTATAGATGCAAAGACTGGAAAAGAAGCTTTTTTTAATGATGATAGATTACCATATAATATTTCAGACTTTATTTCTAAACCTGCAACTAAAAAGAATATAGACATTAAAAATTCATTTATAAACATATGTATTGAAAATTCATTTACTATGTATATGTCATTTAATATATAGTCGTACATATTTTTTAGAGGAGTGTTATAAATAAATAAAGCAAATATAGTTGCAATCAGTAAAAAGATACTAGTAAGAGCTTCAATCTTTATACTTTTTTTATAAGTACGCAATAATCTCAATTAAATTCACCAACCAATTGTAAAATTTTTTATTCATTATAAATTAACTATAAATAAATGTATGAGATTAGTATTATAAATATGATAAGTACAACGTATATATAAATTTAAAAGCAGCTTAAACTAATTAAGCTACTTTTTAGATAATTCTATATTAAAATCATTAATTAACCACTCACCGGATTGGTCAGTAATTAATGAACATAAACTTTCATAAGTTTTGCTATCTGTTTCATTTTCATAATTAACACTATAGTTTATTTTAAAGATTTTTAAGTTTTTATCATGTAGAGGGTTATCTTTTAGGTAATCACTTACTAAATTCATATCTGTTTCTTCTTCAATTTTTATTAAATGTATACTTTTTATATTATCAATTTGTAATTTTAAATCTGAAATTTTATCTTTTGTAACTAATTTTGAAATTGAAGCTAGATCTTTTTTATTAATGCATTCTATATAATTATAAATAGTAGATTTTGCATTGTTATCAATAGGTTTAGACTTGAAAGTAAGTATAAATGATAGGATTAACATGGGTATTAGTATTAATATAGAAAGCTTCTGATTATTTTTGATAAAATATCCCTCCATATAAAAAATTTCCATTTATAGTATAGAAAATATAATCTTACTTATAGTATACTACTATAGGTACCAAAAAATGAATTAATAATCATTTATTTGGGAATACATTAATTATATGTACATACAATAACAAAATTAGGAGGCAGAATAAATGAGCACACCAACACCACACAACAATGCAAAATTAGGTGATATAGCAGAAACGGTTTTATTACCAGGAGACCCATTAAGAGCTAAATTTATAGCGGAAACTTTTTTAGAAGATGTAGTGCAATATAACACTGTAAGAGGGATGTTTGGATATACAGGATACTATAAAGGAAAAAGAATATCTGTTCAAGGATCAGGTATGGGTATACCATCTATAGGAATATACTCTTATGAGCTTATACATTTTTATAATGTTAAGAACTTAATAAGAGTAGGTTCAGCTGGAGCTATAAACAAAGATTTAAAACTACACGATATAGTTATAGGTATGGGAGCATGTACAGATTCAAACTATGCTTCACAATATAATTTACCTGGAACTTTTGCTCCAATAGCTAGTTATGAATTAATGCAAAAAGCTGTTGAAGTTGCAAAAGAACAAGGAACAAAGGTAGCAGTTGGGAATATTCTTTCAAGTGATGTATTCTATAGTGATGCAGGATTAGATAATTTAGCTAAATGGCAAAAGATGGGTGTTCTTTGTGTTGAAATGGAAGCAGCAGCTCTGTATATGAATGCAGCTAGAGCTGGGGTTAATGCTTTAACGATACTTACTATTTCAGATTGTCCTCTAACTGGAGAAGAAACAACATCGCATGAAAGACAAGTAGCATTTACTAAAATGATGGAGATAGCTTTAGAATTAGCTTAATTAAATCACTTTATAAAACATATAGAAATAAAAAAAGATAAGGAAATGAAACCTTATCTTTTTTATTTTATAACTCTAAATACCCCAGTAACTATTCCTATAACCTCAACATCTTTGCAATTTAACATTATGGGATCCATAAAATCATTTTCTGGTTGAAGTCGTATCATATTATTATCTTCACTAAAAAATCTTTTTACAGTAGCATATTCTTTATGGATAAGGGCAACAACTATTTGTCCATTAGATGAAGTATTTTTTCTATCTACTATTACGTAATCTCCGTTTAAAATACCTGCATTCATCATACTGTCACCTTTAATTTTTAATACAAAGTTATCATTACCCTTTATAAAATTAGCAGGGAATGGGATATATTCTTCAACATTTTCTTCAGCTAATATTGGTTGTCCAGCAGTTACTTGACCAACTAATGGTAGGTTAAGTACTTCATGATTAAATGTTGTTTTGTTTCCATCTAAGACTTCAATAGCTCTAGGCTTTGTTGCATCTCTTCTTATATATCCATATTTTTCAAGTTTATTTAAATGTGAGTGTACGGTAGATGTAGACTTTAAACCAACAGCTTCACATGTTTCTCTAACTGAAGGTGGATATCCTTTAAGTGCAATTTGTTCCTTGATAAACTCTAGTATCAATATTTGCTTTGGGCTTAAATCTAAATACATAAAAGCTATCCTTTCTAATTTTAATTTATAATTATATTGTAACACAATGAATATATTTATACAAACGTTTGTTCTTGAATGTATAAAATAACATTTTTTAAATATTTAAATCTTTATTTTCATCTTCTTTATCTTCATCAATCCATTCAAAATTATTAACAATATCTCTTTTAACATGCTTTTTATGTGCAGCATAAAGCTGTGTTGTTGTTACATTATCATGATCTAGTAAATTTTGAACATCGTATATAGAAAATCCACTTTGAATTAGAGAAGTTGCTGCAGTAGCTCTTAATTTATGAGGGCTATAACCGCTTTCTCTTGATGTTTCCATGGAAATAGATGTATATTTCTTTACAAGTTGTCTGATAGCCTTAGGATCCATTCTCTTACGTTGAAGAGATAAAAATAGGGTATCCTTATATTCTTCTTCTAAAAGTTCACTTTGAGGCCTTTCATTTAATATGTAATCTTTTACAACAGATTCACAGGTATGGTTAATTGGCATTAAAACTTCTTTACCTCTTTTTCTATAAATTTTAAATTCACCTCTAGAAAAATTAAAAGATGAAATATTCAATTCTCGAAGCTCATTTAATCTAAGACCATAGGTAACAAATAATGCTAAGATAGCTTTATCACGAAGCCTAGTTTTTCTCCAATAAACTTTTTCTTTGTCTGTTAAACCGTAACCAGTATCAACAGCATCTAACATTTTTGCAACTTCATCAATCTCAAGTCGCTTTATAGCGTCTGGTTGAGGCTTAGGAAGCTTAATAGGGTTAAACCCATCTGTTATGTTGTTATCTAGTTGATCATTCCTATATAAAAATTTAAATAGAGTAGATAGTGATGATTTTTTTCTAGCTAATGCACGACTATTATTCTCAAATATTAAAGTACTTTTCTCAGTATGTTTATAATATCTACTACAATAGTCACCTAAAAATAAATTAACATCCCTAGCCTTTATTTTTTTAAAATCTTCTAATGTAATATCAAAAGGTTTATCTGCACTTGTTATATCTTTTGTTTCTGTTAGATAAACACAAAAGAAGTGAATATCCTCTAAATAAGCAAGTCGAGTAGAGGTTGCTACAGATCCTTTTAGATAGATAAAATAATCTTTCATAAACTTAGGTAGTTTATTTTCTACTTTTATACATCTTTCTATTAAGACATTCTCTTTAAATACGATGTTATCTGGTTTATCTGATTTATTATGTATTTTTATAATTTTTTTATCATCCATATAAATTATCTCCTAAAATTTTTCATATTTATAAAATAACACATATAAACATTCATTTCAACTATCCCTTAAATATTGAAACGTATGATTTATTTAATGGATAGTTTGATATATTTGTAAAGCTATAAGGCAAAGATTATAGATGAAATAAGAAGCTTAATTTATATAATGCAATTTAAATGAATATGCATGCATATAGATAAAAGATTCTTAAGATATCAGATTAAGATTTAGAAATTGAATATAATTAATAAATTTTGGTTTTGATTAGATTTATTATTTAAGGTTTGATAAATGATTTTAATTAATTTAAATTAATTAAATATGATTAATAAATTATAAAAAAATAATTTATAAAATCATATATAAAAATATAAAATATGCATGCATAATTGATTTTTTATATAATTTGTAATTTAGCTATAAAATATAGGTTTTATACGAAAGTGGCTTATTTTAATACTAACTATACCCTAAATATACATTTAAAGGATAGTTCTATATAATAGAAAATTGCATGCTATAGCTCTCTTCTTTCGTTATTATATATGCATGCGTATTTATTATTTTTTATAATTACAATTTATTTATAATAAAAAAACAAATCCGCATGCATATTCATTTTTACATACAGATTTGTTTTTATTATAAATTTTAATATTTACATATCTTTTAAATTTTTTAATTATTTTCAGTAATTTAATTATAAAATTTATTTTTCTATTTCACTTAATTATTCTAAATTAACTTTAAACCCACCTTATAATGTTTCTACCTATACAATTTCTATATTATTATCAACGCTTAGTATTTTTATTGTATTTTCTTTTTAATAATCATCAACTAAAATATATTTGAGCGTTTTTGATTAATATTCGTATATAAACGTATAAAATTTAATGGTATATTTTTATAAACCCCGAATATTAAGCCATTAAGTCAAACTTTGAATAGATAAATTAATTTTATAGTTCGTATAATTTCTGTAGAAATATTAGATCCAATTGCATTAGACACTTTAAGCAAATATATATCTAGCTTTTTCCATAAATTCATCAGGGTTGCTTTCTGGTGCCATAAATTCAACTTTTTAACCAAGAGCTTTAAAATGCTTTTTAGCACACTTTATTTTAGATTTTTCTTCTAGGCCTGTTTCCATTGCCATTTTGTCTATCGTATTCTTTGAAGAAAACATTCTAGGTGAATTTATTCTAGGCATATTTTTTATATCTTCTATGGACTTTCTAATTAATTCTTTACTATCAAATTCTAAATAATAAATAGTTTTTGATTTTATTTTATTCCATAGAGCTATAAACTCTTCACTCTCTAAAATAGAATAGACTTATTAAGCTGAACCTTTTTCTTTTTAGTAGCATCTTTAATTTCATAATCTAATATTAGTATCTCTTTCTATTTTACTTTGTAGCCCGGACACGAGTTTTGAGTAAGATTCATTTCTTTCTCCTTCTTGGTTTACACAAAGTCTAAGTCCACGACCCAATTTCTTGTCTTCTACTTATATAAGTGCCTTTACATTCCTTCAACGTACATATTTTGAAAACATTTTGATTATCCCAGTCTTCCATTAACGCAGAATGTGAGAATATAAACCTAAGAGGATTATCTATACTTAAAAGTTTTTCCTAACCCTTCATAATTAAATTATAAGCATACTTACCTTTAATTGGATTAT
>NZ_CATXCO010000075.1:0-9829 GCF_958366745.1 uncultured Romboutsia sp. | reverse complement strand
GTGCAAGAGTTGAAGAAAACTATGTAGATGTTATAGACATGACATTTGAAGAAAATTTTGAAAAGTTATTTTATAAAAATTTAAATATAGATATTAATATTAAAGATATATCGTACAAGTATTTACGAGATAAAAATAACAAAATTAAGGCAGTAAGTGTTAAAGTTACTGATAGTAATGACACAGATTATAGAACCGTTTTGAAAGAAAATACGACATATTAAAATATATAAATGAAAGGATAAAAAAATATGAGTTTAGTAAATGATAATGTTTTAGATGAAATAAAGAGAGATTTAAAAGAGAATTATCCCGAGTTATACTTAGATGCATTTTTAAACATAGAAGCAAGGGAACTTATAAAAGATATATTAAAGAAAAAGCATAGTTTACTTTTAAAAGATGAAGAACGCTTAGAGTATGTAGTCCAAGAAACCGTAGGACTTGGGGTTATTGATGATATATTAACTAAGCATCCGTTAGTTACAGATATTTCTTACAATGCAACAGATTTAACTATAGAAACACCCGAAGAAAAGTTTGTATATAATGGAGAAGTTGAAGAAGATTATATAATAAAAATAATACAAAAATTCGCAAATGCCGTAGGTAAAGAATTTACGCCCAAAAGCCCGATATTAGATGCATCATTTAGTAATTTAAGAATAAATGCAGTTCATAAAGTAAATTCCCCATATGGAACAACAATGTCAATAAGGGTTACAAGACCTCGCCTTGCTTTAAATATAGATAACTTTGAAAACTTTGCTCCTATGTATGTATTAGACTTATTTAAAGCCATGATAGAAGTCGGAAGTAACATAGTTATTTCGGGTGAAGTTGGAACGGGTAAAACAGAGCTACAAAAACTATTAGTTGGATTTATCCCTTTTGACCAAAAGATAGTTACAGGCGAGGACACACTAGAAGGACATTTTAAGACGCTATATCCCGAAAAAGATATAATAAGTTGGCTTACTACAAATAATGTTTCATTTACGGATTTAATTAAGGCGGCACTAAGAAACAATCCAGCATGGATTATAATTTCTGAAACTAGAGGTAAAGAAGCATACGAGATGATTCAATCTGTTTTATCGGGACATAGAATTATAACAACTGCTCATGCAGTAAATGCAAAAGCAACACCTACAAGATTTGTGAACATGGCAAAACAAGGGTATCAAGTTGACGAAGAAGCACTTAGAGGTGATATTTATAGATATTTCCATTTTGGGATTCATATAAAAAAGAAAAAAGTAAATGGAAAAACAGTTAGGTATCTTTCTGAAATTGTTGAATACTTAGACGGTGAAAAAACAAATACGGTATTTGAAATGAAAGTTGAAGATGATAAGTTTATACCACAGATAGGTACATATAGTAATGATTTTAAAAATAAATTAATTGAATTTGGTTCAATTTATAAAGGCTTACCATGTTACAACTATTAGTAATCTGAATAAGAAAAGGAGGATAAGTCATTGATTTTCAAAAAGAAAAAAATATTAACTATAGACGAGTTAAATGCTTACAAAATAGCATATGGTAGTCCATTAAAAAGAAAAGAATTATTTTTCTCTTTAATGATTCCATTTGTAGTAGCATTTTTCTATACATTTATTTTGTTTTATAATTTGTGGCTACCACTTATAACAGGTATTTTAGCAATGATATACTCATATGCATATATCATTCCACAACAAGTAAAGAGGGGTTATGAAAATAATGCTTTTCGTGAAAAGAATAATTTTGTAAATAATATGACACAGATATTAACTAACAATGAAAAGACAGTATTACAAGCATTAAAAACTGTTGCAGACAGAGCCAATGGAGAATTTAAAGAAGATTTATTAAAGTTACAAGCAAAAATTGTTGATGGGAGTAATCAAGATATTCAAGATTCTTTTCAATGGTTAGCAAACAAATATGAAAGTGATGTAATATTCTCTTTATATGTAGAGCAATTAACTACACTTGTAATTGAAGGTAGACATAATATAGAAACTCTAAAAGACATTAAAACATATCACAATGAAATAAAAAAAAGACAAGAAAAGTTCTTTATTCAAAAACAACAAAAAGAATGGGAATTTAAGTTTATGTGTAAAGTAGGACTTCTTTTTATAGGTACTATAACAATGTCGTTTGGATTTAGTCAATTTATAGAAGTATATGCACATAATCTGATTGGGTGGGTATCTAGTGTTATATACCTATTTATATTAGCAAAAACATACCATGAATTCTTAAATAGAATGGGTGATGATAGTATTATGGAAGTACAAGTTTAAATTGGAGGTGTATATTTAAAAATGGATTTTATCACAAGGGAGAATGTAGTTTTACATGAAACGATATGGCATAAGTTAGCAGAGAAAAATTTATATAAAATGCTTAAAGAGTTAAGATATACTGATGAAATGTTTATTAACTATCAAAAAAATAGATTTAAGAAATGTTCAGTATTTTTAATAGTTGGTGTAATATTATCATTTATACAACCGTATTTAATTCTAGCAGGAATTGCTTTAGCATTACTTCAATGGACTAACGAATATAAAAGAGTAAAGAGAATTTATAATAACTCATTATTTCAAAAGCAATTAACATTTTCTAAATTTACAAGAATGTTAATACCATACTTACTTCAATCTAATTCTACTTTATACAATGTATTTAACAAAATGTTGCTTAGATTAGAAGAAGGATATGTAAAAAGTAGTTTAGAAAATCTTATAATTGAGATGAATGATAATCCAAATTCAGAAGAACCTTTTAAAAAATTTGCATTAACTGCTTCGGGAACTGACCAAGCAGTTTTATTTATGACAACATTATATGATTATCAACAAAATACATTTGATAGTTCTATTATTGAAGAACTAGGTAAAATGGCTAGTGAACAATTATTTAATGGAGTTGATGAAATAATAGATTTCAAATTAAGAAAATTTAATATGTTCCCTACTAAAATAACAATGCTTAGTTTAATAATTGTTTTTGGATATATGATTTCAACATTTATCAACTTATTTAAAGATTTTTTAATAGGAACATAATATAAATTTTAAACATGAAAGAATAATTAAAAAAGAGGTGATATTTTGTTAGAAAGTAATATAATGATAAATGTAAAATTGTATATATTTGCAATAATGACTACATTTATAGTTGCAATATCTATATTCTGTTTTGAAATACAACAAGTTAATAGTTTTAGGCAATATGTAGACGCTCAAATAGAAAGAAATGGTGGCTTAACTATAAATGCTATGAGTAATATAGACGATTATAATGAAAAACATTACAAAGGAAGATTTAGAGTAAGTAGTAATCAACTAAATCAAAAACTCCCTTTTGGCTCTATAGTTGACTATCAAATAGTAGGGGAGTATAAAATTTTATTCTTCAATCTTGGTACTCAAAGTTATCCAATTAAAGGGTCATCAATTTCACTTGTAAGATAAAAGAAGTTAGTTGAATCAAAAGACATAAATTTATGTCTTATTTTTATGTAAAAAAATGTTCCCCGAGAACAAATTTTATTAGTTAGTAAAAAATAAATTATTAATATGAAAAGGAGAGAATTAGAATGTTAGACCAAAATACGGATAGAGGTTCATGGGCAATGATAGCCTTAGTAGTAGCAGGAGTTGCATTATTATTAGTAAAGGCAGGTTCAAATGAAATAGGAGCATTAATACTAGATAACATAAAAGCATTATTTGTTACACCATAACAAATAAAAATTTAATTAAGGGAGAGTTTTAATACTTTCTTTTTTCTGTATATAAGTGAAAGACTTCTTTAAAATAAAATGTAAAAAATGTTCCCCGAGAACAAATTTTATTAGTTAGTAAAAAATAAATTATTAATATGAAAAGGAGAGAATTAGAATGTTAGACCAAAATACGGATAGAGGTTCATGGGCAATGATAACCTTAGTAGTAGCAGGAATTGCATTATTATTAGTAAAGGCAGGTTCAAATGAAATAGGACAATTAATATTAGATAATATAAAAGTATTATTTACAGGATGATAATTGAAAGGAGAGTATTAATACTCTCCTTTTTTTTAAGCTAAATGTAGTATGTATTTTTATTCAAATAAATTAAAAGGAGAGTAAAGAAATGTAAATGAATCATAATATTGGAATTGTATTTATATCACTATTAAGCATAGTAGTATTATATATACTACTATATATAAACCTAAAAAGTAGACAGGTAATAGAATAATATTTTGATTAAAGGAGAGTTTCAATACTCTCCTTTTTGTATATAAGTGAAAGACTTTTTAACAAATATAAAAGAAGAAAGGGTGATTAACTATGGCCAAGCCTAATAGTAAAGAATTTAAGAGAGTAAAAAATATAGCAGAGATGTTATTAAACTCAGAAGGTGTAGAACATGATGAATGGTTATATGAACAATATTTAAAAGTTCAAGATAAATATTCAGAAATCTTTGAAGATGCTCTGAGTTTCTATTTAGCACATAAAAAATCAGATGAAAGAAAACCGTTCTTAGGAACACAATCAACAAATAATACTGAGGATTAGAAAATATTTTGATGTAGTAAAGGAGCAATTTGAATGATATATATAAAGTTTACAGTAGATAGCAGATTAAAAAAAATTATATCTTCAAATAAAAAATATTCATTACAAGAGGCATCTTCTATATTAGAAAAATTAGAAGAACATACTAAAAATAATAAAAGTATTGAATCTGTAGAATATTCAATACTAGAAAATCAAGACTTATTATTTAGAGATAGGTATATTACTAAAAATGGAAATCAAACCGATATAATACTACTTGTTAAAGAAACATTAGATACAGTATTTAGAGATTATCCTCAAGGAGAAAAAGATTTATTGCTAAATAAACTTGATAAGGCAATGAATGAGAATATAGATTCAAGTTATGAAGAAAGACAATATGGAATAGAATCAGAGTTTAAGCAGGAGGAAGAAGAAAGAAGAAATCAGTTAGAGTTAGAACTTAAGCAGGAAAAAGAAGAAAGAAGAAATCAGATAGAATTAGAATTTGAGCAAGAAATCGAAGAAAAAAAGAATCAGCTAGAGTTAGAGTTTAATCAAGAAAAAGAAAAGATAAATCAGTATTTAGAATCAGAACTTAATCAAGAAGAAGAAAAAATAAGTCAGTATGTGGAATTAAAACTTAAGCAGGAAGAGGACAAAAGGAATCAAATAGAATTAGAGCTTAAGCAGGAAAAAGAAGAAAAAAGAAATCAGTTAGAGTTAGAACTTAAGCAGGAGGAAGAAGAAAGAATAAATCAGATAGAATTAGAGCTTAAGCGGGAAAAGGAAGAAAAAAGAAATCACTTAGAATCAGAACTTAAACAAGAAATCGAAGAAAAAAGAAAACAATTAGAGTTAGAACTTAAGCAGGAAAAAGAAACTATAAACAATATGAAAAATAACTTAAAAAAAGATTTAAATAAAGAAAAGTTATTAAAGAAATATATAAAAAAAAATGAAAAATTAAAAAAGACAATGTATAAAAGAAATAATATTGTATTCAGCATTTCAAAAATAATATTTATGATTTGTTGCATTATAATAGGACTTTCTTTATATAAAAATTTATTAAAACTATAGAAAAGAGGTATTAAAAATGGTTGAAAATTTAGCGAATTTAGCGAATGAAATGATTTCATGGTTACAAATGATAGCAGTACCAGCAACAGGAGTTACATTAGCGATTGGTGGATTTAATCATATGTTTGGTGGTAGAAATGGTTTTGAAAAAGCGAAACCATGGTATATTGGAAGTGCAGTAGGATTAGTAATTGCATTAGGTGCAACTAGCATAACATCATTTTTACAAAGTAAAATAACATTTTAGTATCAACAAAAATAATATAAGTATATGAAAAATACAAGAAGAACTTTCATTTAAAAGTTCTTTTTGTATTTTATGAAAATATATACTATAGTATTAGATTGTAGGTGGATTTATTTTGGATTTAGATATGAAAAAATTTTTAGAAGATAAGAATTTAGATAAAAAAGTTAGTGAAAAGTTATTAGATGATAAGTTTATAAAAAAAATAGCAATAACAATTTTAGTTGGAACAATGTCATTTCTAAATTTATTGATGGAATTTACAACAAAATCAATAGGAGCTTTACTTGGTGGAGATAAGCCAAGTATATTTGGGATGTTTAATTTTTCATATATGCTATATTTTTTTCCGATATATTTAATTGTAATAGGAATAGTTTTATTTGCTAGTGCAAAGTTAGTTCTAAACTTAAAAAATTCATTTGAAAGTATTGAAGATGGACAAAAAGGGACTGCATCATTTACTACAAGAGAAGAGATAGATGAACAATATAAATCTGTTCCACTTCGTGATGAAACTTATGAAGGTGGAGGAGGTGTTCCTATAGCTTGGAATAAAGAAAAGAATGTTATCTATATAGATGATAGTCCTGTTAATAATCTGATAATAGGAACAACTAGAAGTGGTAAAGGTGAAACTTTTGTTGTACCAACAATAGATATATATTCAAGAGCAACTAAAAAACCTTCTATGATAATAAATGATCCAAAGGGAGAACTTATTGCCATGAGTAAAGAAACTCTTGAACAAAGAGGATATGAAGTTTTAATGCTTAATTTGATAGACCCTATAAATTCAATGAGTTATAATCCTTTAACACTTATAATAGATGCCTACAAAAGAAAGGATTATGGAGAAGCACAATTACTGTGCCAAACATTGACTTATTCAATATATAATGACCCAAATACAAAAGATGCTTTTTGGCAAAATACTGCAATGAGTTTAACTAATGCTTTAATTCTTGCATTATGCGAAGAATGTATTAATAATAGAGAAGAATATAAAATAACTCTTTATACTGTTGCCAATATGTTAAATGAACTTGGAGTAGTAAAAAAGACTCCTGATGGCAAAGAGTATTATGAGATAGACAATTACTTTGATAAAATGGATAATACATCAGTAGCAAAGATGCAATACTCAACTACGAAATTTGCTAAAGAAAATACTAAAGGAAGCATTTTAGTGTCAGCAGCGAATAAGTTAAATACGTTTACATTTGAAAAAATAGCGAAGATGACAAGTAAAAATTCATTAGATTTTAAATCTGTAGGATTTCCTATAGGAAGTGAAAAACCTAAAGCAATATTTATGGTAACGCCCGATTATGATAAATCAATTCATGTAATAGCAAGTATATTTGTTAGACAAATGTATTATGTTCTTTCTAAAGAATCTACATTATCAATTTCGGGTAAATGTGATAGAGAAGTAATATTCTTACTAGATGAATTTGGTAATATGCTACCAATAGAAGGTATGGCAAATATTATAACTGTTTGTCTAGGTAGAAATATTAGATTTAACCTTATAATACAAGCATATTCTCAACTTAGAAATTTATATAGTGATGATGCACCAACGATTGAAGGTAATTGTGGTAATCAAATTTATATATTAACTAATGAAGATGAAACTGCTGAAAAGTTTTCTAAATTGGTTGGTGAAAAGACGATAGTAATAAAATCAAGAAGTGGTGATAAATACGAACTAGAGAAAAATCATAGTGAGAGTTTAGATGCTAGAAGATTATTAACATCACAAGAGTTAAGAGCTTTAAAGATGGGTGAAAGTGTCATTGTAAGAGTAATTAAAAGAAGTGATAAAAAAGGAAATAGAATTGTTCCAAAACCTATTTTTAATAACAATGAGTATGCTATGAAACATAGATACGAATATTTAACTGATACATTTTGTAACTCAAAATCATTATTAGATATAGAAGTTGACAGTCTACATAAGGATGTTGATTATAAAGAGTTGGGATATTCATATAAGAGTAAAGATAAGAAAGAAGAGGAAGTAAATGAAACAAATGAAAAAGTAAAAGAAATTCAGAGTAAAAAAGTAAATAATGAAGAAAAAAGAGTTGATGAAGTTAGAGAAGATAATAGGGTTATTACACTAGATGAAGATATTAAAAGTAAACTAAAACAGTATCTAAGTGAGATAAGTCTTTTATATGATGATATAGATGATTTAATAGATAAAAGTAAGACATTTAATTACTTATTAGAAAAAATAGATGAAGATGAAAAAGAAGTAATTAAAGAAATAAATCAATTTATAATACTACAAAAAGTCTAATATTAAATTAGGCTTTTTATTTTGTAAATATTTGAAATAAAGTAGGTGTAATAGGTGGGAGAAAGTGAAATAATCAGTATTCTTAGTAATAGTGAAATATTTAATTTAACGAGCATACTTAAAACTCTAATTAGAGGTATAGGGTGGGGAATTATAAATTTATTAGCCTTTATATCAAATGGTATTGAAACGGTGGTAAATGAAATATACTCACTAAATGGTTTCTTTTCGAGTCAACAGTTAAATGATTTTATAGATGAAATATTACCGTTAGCATGGGTGATACTTGCATTATCTATTGTTTTCTTAGGATATAAATTAATATTTGATAGAGAGTTCAGAGTAAATAATGTATTTAAAAATATTGCATTATCTATAGCCGTATTTATGTTACTTCCAATGTTTATGAGCCATATGGAAAAAATGACAACGACAGGAGCATTGGGTTTAAAGTCGGAATATAATTTATCAGCAAATAAAGTAATAAAAGATAATTTATATGATTTATATTACTTAGATGAAAATAATTTCAACTTAAGTAAAAAGAATAATATACAAGAAGATTTGATAAGTCTTATAAATATAGATGAAATAGTAGATGCATCATTAGTTAAAAATAAAGATGTATTTAAAAATAAAATATCATTAGACCCAAATGGACAAAAGAAAAAAGAAGCACTTGGAAATGGATTTTTAGGACTAGGAAAAGAAGAATACTATAGATACAACTTTGATTTTTTTGTGATACTTACAACACTTTCTTGTACGACAATAACACTTTTAGCAACATTATTTAAGGTTTCAAGGATAATATTTGAATTGGGATTTGTAAAATTATTTGCTCTTTTATATTCATTTGCAGATATAGCAAATGGTCAAAAACTAAAAGAAGTAATTAGATATATTGTATCAAACTTTGTAGTACTATTTTTAATATCAGTACTTTTAAAAATGTATTTAATGTTTTCTTCGTGGGCATCAGAAAACTCAAAAGGTATAACACAAACTATATTGCTAATAGGAGCATCAATAGCAGTTATAGATGGTCCGAATCTAATAGAGAGAATATTTGGTATAGATAGTGGAGTTAAAAGTGGTTGGAGTATTGTTAGTGCTGGATATATGGGAATGAAAGGAGCAATTTCAACAGCTAAAGGATTAGATTCTATAGCCAATTCAATTAAAAATAGTGCTATTGGTGGGGGAAGTATGGCATCGGGATTTATGAAAGGATTTAGAGAAGCAAATAAAGGTGGTAAATTAGAGGATGCTATGAACTTAAAAAACAATTCATCTAATATAGAAGATAATAAAGATATTTCTAGTAAAGATTCTAGCTTACACTATCAAATGGATTCTAAAGATGGTTTCCAAATATCAAAAGATGATAGTGTAAATACATCAAGTGATAATAATATGCAATCAGTAAATGAAAGTAACAATTTATCTAATAAAGAATCGAGTAATATAAATAATGAAAGTATTGAAAATACAAGTGGTTTACAAATAACAGATTCTAAATCTTTAACTGATGATTTAATTTCACTAGATGAAGGAATAAGCAATCTAAATGAGTTAGGGCAAAGTAATACTTTATCAGATAAACCATTAGAGGAAAGCATGAATGACTTTAATAAA
>NZ_CATXCO010000074.1:0-9871 GCF_958366745.1 uncultured Romboutsia sp. | reverse complement strand
GCTCAAGAGTAGCGAATTTTTTATAAAATAATAATGCAAATAAATTATAAATTATTGGCTTGTTTTAGAAAATATATTAGTATTAAATTTAATATTTTTATTTGAATTAAAAAATGATTGTTAATTTTATAGACAGGATTAAATTGGAGTTATAGTGATTTTACTTATTTTCTTTTTTAAAAACTATGTTTAATAACAATAGTACGGTAAGGTAGCGTATAAAAACATTGAAAAAAATAAAAATGTTCGATAAAGTATTGTAAAAATATAACAATAAATATATAATTAAAAATATAACAAATAACTAAAAGGGACTAATAAATATTTTAATTTTTAATGGGGAGAATTTTATGAACAAAAAAATTATTTATCAGTTAGATGGAAGACCAAGTTTAACACAAGCAATACCATTGGGATTACAACACATATTAGCTATGTTTGTTGGTAATGTTACACCACTTATAATAATCTCAAATATATTAAACTTAGATTTACAAACTAAAACATCATTAATTCAATGTGCAATGTTTGTATCTGGTATAGTAACATTAATACAATGTTATCCTGTTGGACCAATAGGAGCAAAGTTACCTATAGTAATGGGAACAAGTTTTGGATTTGTTCCAGCAGCTACAGCAATAGGAACAAAATATGGTATTCAAGGAATATTAGGGGCTTGTTTAGTAGGTGCGATTTTTCAAATGTTAGTAGGAGGAGTTGTACTTAAACATATAAGAAAGTATTTTCCACCAGTAGTTACAGGAATAGTAGTTTTAACTATGGGGATTTCCCTTTTACCAACGGGAGTTAACTATTTTGCAGGTGGAGTTGGAGCAAGTGATTTTGCATCACCATCAAATTTATTATTAGGGACAATAGTATTAATAACAGTAATATTTTTTAAGCAATACACTAAAGGAATGCTTAGTATATCATCAGTACTTATAGGATTAGTGGTTGGTTACATAGTAGCTATACCTATGGGGAAAATAGATTTTTCTTCTTTATCACAAGCACCACTTTTATCTGTACCAGTACCATTTAAGCTAGGATTTGCATTTCATATAGATGCTATAATTGCTATGATATTTGTATATATGGTTTCAACTGTAGAAACTATAGGAGATATAACAGCAATAACAAACTCTGGGCTTAATCGAGAAGCCAAGGAGAAGGAAATAATAGGCGGAGTACTTGCTGATGGCTTAGGTAGTCTTATGGGAGCAATATTTAATGTATTACCTAATACATCTTTTGGTCAAAATGTAGGAATAGTATCGATGACAAAGATAGTAAATAGATTTGTTGTTGCTACAGGTGCATGTATATTGATACTAGCAGGAATATTCCCTAAAGTTGGCGCACTTTTATCTTTAATGCCATCTAGTGTATTAGGGGGAGCTTCTATTGTTATGTTCTCTATGATAGTTGTAAGTGGTATAAAATTAATAACTACTGATAAATTAACAGAAAGAAATACTATGATACTTGCAGTATCATTAGGGCTAGGATTAGGGGTAGCTTATGTACCTGGATTTTTTGATTCTTTCCCAGAATCTATTCAATTGATATTTGGTGAATCTAAAACTGTATTACCTGCAATATTAGCAGTAATACTTAATATAGTATTACCTAAAGAAGAATTTATATCAGAAAACATTGACTTATCTGACGACTTAGTTAAAGCATAAATGTAAAAATATTTATCTTAAATTAATATTATATTTAAAAATGATATGCATGCGTTAGATATGTTGTTTAATATTTAATACATGCATTTTATAAAGTATTCAGATTAGTTATTGTATATAAATAATGACAAAATATAGTTTATAGGAGGACATATTATGTTTACACTAATGGAATTAGTGCAACCTCAGTCACTTGAAGAAGCTTATGAAATACTTATGAAGAGGAAAAATAATATAGTTATAGGGGGAAGTGCTTTTCTTAGAATGGGTGAAAAAAGAATAGGCACTGGTATAGATTTATCAAATTTAAATTTAAACCTTATAGAAGAAACTTCAGATTATATTAAAATAGGCGCTATGACTACATTAAGAGATTTAGAAGTTAGCCCGATATTAAATAAATACTTTAATGGAGTTATAGGAAATTGCGTTAAGGATATAATTGGAGTTCAATTTAGAAATGTAGTTACAGTTGGGGCAAGTGTATTTTCTAAATATGGATTTTCTGACTTAATAGTAGCATTATTATCTTTAGATACAGAGGTAGAATTATATAAAGGTGGAAGAGTAAAATTAGAAGAGTTTTTAAATCAAAAATACGAAAAAGACATATTAGTTAAAGTACATATAAAGAAAAATAATTCTAAATCTATATATAAATGTATGAGAAATTCAAGAAGTGATTATCCAATATTAAACTTAGCAATATCAAAAGATGATAACAACTTTAAAATATGTGTAGGTGCTAGACCTCAAAGGGCTACAATAGCTAAAGAAGCAAGTGAGTTTATATCAAATAATATATTAAATGAAGAAAATATATTAAAAGCAAGTGAAATAGCTTGTGAAGAACTAGTTTTTGGTTCAAATATGAGAGCTAGTAAAGAATACAGAAAAGCTATATGTAAATCATTAGTTAAAAGTGCTTTAATGGAGGTATCATCATGTTAATCACAATGAATGTAAATGGAAAAAAAGTAGATATAGATGTTTCTTATGATGAGTATTTAGTAGATACATTAAGAAGAATTGGAAATCTAAGTGTAAAAAGAGGATGCGATACAGGATGTTGTGGTCTATGTAGTATATGGATAGATGAAAAACCTACATTATCTTGTTCAACACTATCTGTAAGAGCTAATAAAAAGAATATAACTACAATAGAAGGTTTACAAAAGGAAGCAAGTGAATTTGCACAAATACTTGTAAATGAAGGAGCAGAACAGTGTGGATTCTGTTCACCTGGATTTATAATGACAGTACTTGCAATGAAAAAAGAATTAGAAAATCCAACAGAAGAAGAAATAATACATTACTTAACTGGAAATCTATGCAGATGTACAGGTTATATGGGACAACTTAGAGCAATTAAAACATACATGGGGGTAAAGTAATATGAATATAGTAGGTAAAGGCATAGCAAAGATAGATGGAATGTCAATAGCTACTGGTAAGCCAGTATACACAGATGACTTAGCAGCTAAAGAAGCATTAGTTGTAAAAATACTAAGAAGTCCTCATCCTTATGCAATTATAGAAGAAATAGATACAAAAAGAGCATTAATGGTGCCTGGAGTAGAATGTATATTAACGTACAAAGATGTACCAAATAATAGGTTTACATTAGCTGGACAATCATATCCAGAGCCATCTCCTTATGATAGATTAATACTTGATAAAACAGTAAGATATGTTGGTGATGAGGTAGCAATAATAGCTGCAATAGATGAAAAAACTGCGTTAAAAGCTATGAAGATGATAAAAGTTAAGTACAATGTATTAAAACCAGTAATAGATATGGAAGAAGCTATAGACAATGAAAGTATAATACATACTGAAGATGTACATTGTAATTTCGATATAGGAATGGAAAGAGAAAGAAATATAGTATCTAAACACCTATATGAAAAAGGTAATGTAGAAGAGGAATTATCAAAATGTGATGTAGTTGTAGAAGATACATATTATACACAAGCACAATCTCATGGAATGATGGAAACTTACAGAGCTTATAACTACTTAGACCATGCTGGAAGATTAGTAGTAGTAAGTTCTACACAGATACCTTTCCATGTAAGAAGACATTTATCAAGAGCATTAGATATTCCATCAAGTAAGATAAGAGTTATAAAGCCAAGAATAGGTGGCGGTTTTGGTGGAAAGCAAACTGCATGTGTTGAAATATTTACTGCATTAGTTACTTTAAAAACAGGTAAGCCTGCAAAAATAATATATGATAGAAAAGAAACTTTTACATGTACAACTAGTAGACATGCTATGAAATTAAATGTAAAAGTTGGAGCTGACAAAGATGGGACTATAAAAGTTATAGATATAGATGCCCTATCAGATACAGGTGCATATGGAGAACATGCTTCTACTACATTTGGATTAGTGGGAGAGAAAACTATGCCTATGTATGGAAAGTTAAATGCAGCTAGATTTAAAGGAAATGTAGTATATACTAATAAAACACCAGCAGGAGCATTTAGAGGATATGGAGCTACTCAAGGATGTTTTGCAGTTGAATCTACTATAAATAAACTAGCAGCTAAATTGAATATGGACCCAGTAGATGTTAGATTAAAAAATATAATAAAAGAGGGAGAAACTTCTCCTGCTTACAATAAAGAATTAAATAGTGTTGCATTAGATAGATGTATTAAAAAAGGTAAGGAACTTATAAAATGGGATGAGAAATATCCATACAAAGAAATATCACCTACTAAAGTAAGAAGTGTTGGTATGGCTCTTACTATGCAAGGTTCGGGTATAGCGGGAATTGACACTGCATCTATAGAAATAAAGTTAAATGATGATGGTAACTATACATTACTTACAGGTTCTACAGATATGGGAACAGGTAGTGATACTATACTTGCTCAAATGTGTGCAGAAGTACTTGAAACTACAATGGATAAAATAGTAGTAAACTCAGCTGATACAGACTCATCTCCATATGATCCAGGTTCTTATGCATCTAGTACTACTTATGTTACAGGTATGGCAGTAGTAAAAGCTGCAACAGAGCTTAAAAATAAGATAGTAAGCTTAGGAGCACAGAGATTAGAATTAAGTGAAGATTTTGTTGAGTTTGATGGAGAATATGTAAAATCTATAAATAAAGATAAAGAAATATCAGTATTAGATTTAGCTATAGATATGTCTGTAGGATGTAATAAAAATCAATTAATAGGATATGCTACTCACGGAAGTCCAGTTTCACCACCACCATTTATAGCAGGATTTGTAGAAACTGAAATAGATAAAGAAACAGGGAAAGTTGAAATAATAGATTATGTAGCTGTAGTTGACTGTGGAACAGTTATAAATAAAAATTTAGCAAAAATACAAGTAGAGGGTGGAATAGTTCAAGGTATAGGTATGGCATTATATGAAGATGTTGTATATACACAAAGGGGAGAATTAGCATCTAATACATTTATGCAATATAAGATGCCTACTAGAAAAGATGTAGGGAATATAATAGTTGATTTTGAAGAAAGTTATGAGCCAACAGGACCATTTGGAGCAAAATCTGTAGGTGAAGTTGTTGTTAATACACCATCTCCAGCTATAGAAAATGCTATATACAATGGCTTAGGAATAAACTTAAATACTTTACCTATGACACCAGAAAAAGTATTTATGGCTATGACTAATAAATAATAAAATGAACTTAATTGATACTTTTAAAATAAGTAAGAAAGATATAATAACAATAGTTGGAGCAGGGGGGAAAACATCTTTGATGTACTCTGCTTCTTCTTTACTTAGAAAAGACTATAAGGTGTTAGTTACAACAACAACTCATATATATATACCAGACAAAAGTATTTATGATGAAATAATTATGTTAAATGATTTTCCAAACGAAAATTACCATAGTATACTACAAAATAATAAAAATGGGGTTTATGTAATAGGAAATCATATAGTAAATAACTTAAAAATAAAAGGATTAACCTTTGATATGCTAGATGAAATAATACATTACTTTGATATAGTAATAATAGAAGGTGATGGATCAAAGGAAAAAAGTCTTAAAGGATGGAGAGATTCAGAACCTGTAATATATCCTAAGACAACAAAAACAATAGGTGTAGTAGATATAAGTTCAATAGGATTAGATATTAATGAAGAAAATATTCATAGAGTTGATAGATTTTTAGATATTATCAATGATTATTCAACTAATAAAGTTAATATAGAGCATTTAGAAAAACTTATTTTAAATAAAAATGGACTTTTTAAGATTTATAAAGGAGAAAAGATTTTATTTATTAATAAGGTAGAAAATATTAACAACAAAACAAATGCATTAAATCTTATAAAAAATATAAAATGTAAAAGCTCATCATATATAAATAGATATATATATGGTAGTATATTTACAAATGAATATATAAAAGGATGATGAGTTTGATTTCAGCGATAATAATGGCTTCTGGATTTTCTAGGCGCATGGGTGAGAATAAGCTTCTTATGAAGTATAATAACAAATTTTTAATTGAGTACACATTAGATGTCATATCTAAATGTAATTTTAAAGATAAATTAATAGTAACTCAATATGAAAAAATAAAAGAAATTGGAGAAAATTTAGATTTTAAAGTAGTGAAAAATAAATATCCTAATAGGGGCATAAGTGAATCGATAAAATTAGGAATAAAAAATTGTGAAGAAAGTGAAGGATATATGTTTTTTGTTGGAGACCAGCCTCTTTTAGATAAAAAAGATATAGAAAAACTAATAAATGTATTTAATGAAGATACAAGTTTTATAGTAATTCCCAAATACAAAAATCGTTTTGGAAATCCAGTTATATATCCTAAAAAATATAAAGAAGATATTTTAAATTTAGAAGGAGATAAAGGTGGAAAAAGTATTATAAAATCTTCTGATAAAATAAAATATGTGGATGTTTGTGAAAATACTCTATTTGATATAGATAATATAGATGATTTTAATAATCTTTTAAAAAGGGAGACAGTATATGAAAAATGACATAATAGTAGTTAGAGGTGGTGGAGACATAGCTACTGGTACAATACATAAGCTTTATAGATGTGGATTTAAAGTAGTAATACTTGAGATAGAAAATCCATCGTCTATAAGACGTGCAGTATGTTTTAGCGAAGCAATATATGATGAAAAATCTATAGTAGAAGGTGTTGTATGTGAAAAAGCTAATAATATAGATGAAATATATAACATATTAGATAAAGGAAATATTCCAATAATTATAGACCCTTATGGAAATTACATAAAAACATTAAAACCATTAGCAGTAGTAGATGCAATACTTGCTAAGAAAAACTTAGGAACAAATAAATCTATGGCACCTATAACTATAGCTTTAGGACCTGGATTTTGTGCATCTTGTGATGTAGATATAGTAATAGAAACTATGAGAGGACATAACCTAGGTAGAATCATAGAAAAAGGATACGCAAAAGAAAATACGGGAATACCAGGAGAGATAAAAGGAGTAAGTAAGGAAAGAGTTATATACTCACCTATTAGTGGGACTATATCAAATGTTAAACAAATAGGTGATATAGTTAAAAAGGGTGAAACAATAGCTTACATAGACAACACTGAAGTTAAGGCTTCAATAGACGGTGTTTTAAGAGGTATAATAAGAGATAAAAGTAATATAAAAAGTAAGCTTAAAATAGCTGATATAGATCCAAGAAAAGAAGAAGTAAAGAACTCTTTTACAATATCGGATAAAGCTAGAACTATAGCTGGTGGAGTATTAGAAGCTATATTATATATGAAACAAAAACATGAGGACAGATAAATTATGGACGAAATAATATTAAAAGAAATTTACAACCAAGTTAAAAATGGATACAAAGTAGCTTTAGCAACAATAACCAAAACAATTGGATCAACACCAGGAAAAATGGGAGCAACTATGGCGGTATTTCAAAATGGGAATACTATAGGAAGTGTTGGTGGAGGAATGATAGAACATAAAGTTCTAAATAAATGCGTTGAGTGCCTAAAAAGTGGAGAAGATTATAACTTTGAGTATAGTTTAAACGACAATGGGAATTTAGGTATGCAATGTGGAGGAACTGCATTTGGATATATAAAAGTATTTAAACCAAAACCTAAACTTATAATCATAGGTGGAGGTCATATAGGTCTAGCACTTTTTAAAATTGCTAAGAATTTAGATTTTTATACAATAGTAATAGATGATAGAGAAGAATTTGCAAATGAACAAAGATTTGAAAATGTTGAAGAAGTTTATAGCGGAGATATACCTAATATAATTAAAAATATATCTATTAATGATAATACATATATAGTTATAGCTACTAGAGGTTATGAAGGAGATTTAATTAGTTTAAGAAGTGTAATAGATAGAAATCCAATGTATATTGGTATGATAGGGAGTATGAAAAAATGGATTAAAGTTAAAGAAACTTTAATAAATGAAAATATAAATATAGAAAAATTAGAAAGTGTATATGCACCTGTTGGCATAAATATTTCATCTAATAGTGTTGATGAAATAGCATTTGGAATAATGGCAGAGATACTATTAGTTAAAAATAATGGAAGTTTAGCTCATAGAAAAAATAAAATAAAATAATATTTTATATAAATTATAACTAAAATTAATATGCATTTATTAAAGTCGACATCATGGAGGTAAATAATGTTTACAGTAGGAATTATAACAAGTAGCGATAAGGGTTACAGGGGAGAAAGAGAAGATAAAAGCGGACAAGTAATTGAAGAAATAGTAAGTCAAAATGGATTTAAAGTTATAAAAAAAGTAGTTTTACCAGATGAAAAAGATTTACTAGAAAAAGAAATGATAAATATGTGTGACAACTTAAATGTAAATTTACTTTTAACAACAGGTGGAACAGGATTTTCTAAAAGAGATATAACTCCAGAAGCAACAAAATCTGTAATAGAAAGAGAAGCCTTAGGTATTGTTGAAGCTATAAGATTTTATAGTCTACAAATTACAAAAAGAGCTATGCTATCAAGAGCAACCTCAGGAATTAGACAAAATACACTAATAATTAACTTACCAGGAAGCCCTAAAGCATGTAAAGAAGCACTAGATTTTGTATTAGATGATGTAAAACATGGAATTGAAATATTGCTTGGGGAGGCAAAAGAATGCGCAAGAAAATAAAACTATTAAGTGTCATACTTTGTGTTTTAGCACTTACTGGATGCAATAAATCATCACAAAATGAGTTAACTATAAGTGTGGCTACAAGTCTTTTAAATCCAATTAATGAAATAATTAAAGAATATGAAAATGAAAATAATGTAAAAGTTAATATAAACTTTGGAGGATCTGGAACTTTAAAAAGTCAAATTGAAAATGGAGCAGATGTATGTGCTTACTTTTCTGCCAATGAAAATTTTATGGATGAATTAGTAGAAAAAAATATAGTAAAAAAAGATGAAATAAATGTTCCAATAAGTAATTCATTAGTATTAATTAAAAGTGATAAATGTAAATATGATATAAAAAGTTTAAAAGATTTATTAAAATATGATATAACTATGGCCATAGGTCAAATTGATACAGTTCCAGCGGGACAATACGCAAAAGAATCTTTAGAGAAGCTAAATATATTTAATGAAATAAAAGATAAACTAGTATATGGTAAAGATGTATCAGCAGTTAAAAATTATGTTGAAACATCAGAAGTAGATTTAGGTATAGTTTATAAAAGTGACTCTTTAGACTTAAAAAGTAGTCAAGTTGTATTAGAAATTCCTAAAAATTTACATGAAAATATAAATTATACATTAGCGCCTATAAACAGTAGTGAAGATGGGAAGAAAATAATTGAGTTTATTAATTCTAAATATTCAAAGAAAATATTAAGAGAGTACGGATTTTTAATTAATGAATAATATTATAGTTAACTCAACTATTACATCTATAAAAGTTTCATTAATATCTGTTTTAATTACTTTTTTTATATCTATAACCTTTATATACTTTAACAGTTATAAAAAAAATAAAAAGAAAAGTATTATGGATATATTAATACTTTTACCTATGTTTGTACCACCATCAGCCATAGGGTATATTATACTAATAACCTTAGGGAAAAATAGTTTTATAGGTGTAATTTTAGAAAAATATTTTAATATAAGAATAATTTTTACAATACAAGCTTGTATTA
>NZ_CATXCO010000073.1:0-9889 GCF_958366745.1 uncultured Romboutsia sp. | reverse complement strand
ACTAATAATAAGAAAGGGTATAGTTGAAATTTTATCAAAAGAAAACTATGTAGACACTATAAAAGAAAGTCATAGATACACAGATATATACAAGGATGAATATGATTTATTAGTCATAGACTTAAACAAAAACAACAAACAGTATTTACATGATATAGAAAAACTAAAAAAAGAAAAAAATATAAAGGTTATGGTTTTAGATTTTTATGAAGATAGAGTATTGTTTTCAAAGTGTATGAAAGCTGGAATTGATGGATACATATTAGCAAATATAGATTCAGAAGATATTGGATATGCTGTTAAGCAATTAAGCAAAGATAAAAAGTATTATGATGCTGAGCTTATAGAAAGTTATATTTCTAAAGATGAAAATGAATGCATGGAAGATTTAACAAAAAGGGAAAGAGAAATATTAGTTTGTATAGCTCAAGGTAAAAGTAATATAGAAATATCAAAAGAACTTTTTATAACAGAGCACACTGTAAAAAAACATACAAGTAATATATTTTCAAAGCTTAATTTAAAAGATAGAATGCAAGCTGCATTGTATGCTTATAATAATGGAATTATAGGATTTTAAGCTATGCACTATTGTGTATAGCTTAACTTTTATGATTTAAAAATATACTAGGGAAGTGACAATATGAACAATATAAAAAAAATTACAATAGCATTAATTTCAATACTAATAATAATACCATTAATGGGAATTGGGTATGTATATTTTAAGTTAAATTCTATGTATGATAAAGAAGAAGCAAAACAAATAAATACAACAATTGAAGAGTCAGAAAAAAATAAAAAAAATGGAATAACTAATATACTTTTAGTTGGTGTAGATGGCAACAACATGGAAAAAGGTAATAGATCGGATGCTATGATGATTGCTACAATAGATGAAAAGAATAATGATATAAGAATAACATCATTAGCTAGGGATACTTATGTTGATATAGAAGGATATGGTACTGAAAAGTTAACACATGCATATGCTTATGAAGGAGCAAGTTTGCTAATAAGTACAATAAAGAATAATTTTGGAATAGATGTAGATAAATATATAGCAGTTAGTTTTGAATCCTTTGAAAAAATAATAGATATATTAGGTGGCGTTGAAATTAATGTATCTGAAAAAGAAGTTAGCCAAATAAACGGTGTAAATAATTCAGGTATTCAAACTTTAAATGGTTCACAGGCACTAGCTTATAGTAGAATAAGATATATAGATAGTGCTTATGAAAGAGATAACAGACAAAGAACTGTTATAGAAGCTTTATATAATAAATTTGCAAATGGTTCTAGTGGTAATATTATGGATATAGCAAATGAAGTTCTTAGATACACTAAAACTAATATGGCTCCACTTGAAATAGTATCTATTGCAAATAAAGCTATAAAGATAAAAGATACTGACTTTGATCAAGTTGAATTTCCTTTTGAAGAAGCGAGAAACGGTCATATGATGAACAATGAAAAAGGTTGGGTAATCGAGTGGGATAAAGATTATAATAAAGATAAACTTAATAAGTTTATATATGATTATGCTAATTACAAAGAATCATATAATAATTAAAAAGATGTGTAAATTATTTTGAAATCTGTTATAATAGATTTATATAAGAAAAGCTTAGTGCGGGAACACTAAGCTTTTCTAGAACATTTATTTTGTTTTGGGACTATCAGATAAAAATTTAGAAAATATTTAAGAATTTAGCACTTATCTTGTGAGGAGGGAGTGCTTTTTTCTTTACCTTATAATTTGAATAGAGTTTAAACTCTTAGCCTTTAAATTTTTTATAAAACACCATAAAAGCATAGACTAAAACTTGAGTAAGTAGTAAAATTTAACAGTAAAATAAAATTTGGGGAGATGTAAAATTGAAAGAATTAATGGATTTATTTTGGACATTTTGTAGGATAGGTGGTCTTACATTTGGTGGAGGATATGCAATGTTACCTATGCTACAAAAAGAAGTTGTTGAAAATCGAAAATGGGCAACAGAACAGGAACTATTAGACTACTATGCAGTAGGTCAAGCAACACCTGGAATAATAGCAGTAAATACTGCAACTTTTGTAGGATACAAAGAAAAGGGAGTAATAGGAGCTATGTTTGCAACTTTTGGAGTTGTATTTCCTTCATTAGTTATAATAATGTCTATAGCAGGATTTATAGACAATTTTTCTGATTTAAAAGTCGTTCAACATGCTTTTTCTGGAATAAGAATAGCAGTTGGTGTACTTATACTTAACGCACTTATAAAACTTGTAAAAGGCTCTGTTAAGGATATACTTGGAATAATATTATTTGTAGCTACGTTTATAGCATCATCATTTTTAGATATATCTGTAGTTTATATTGTTATAGCTGCAGCGTTAATAGGAATTATAAGTGATTTTGTAAATAGAAAAAGGGGTATTAAGCAATGATTTATATAGTATTATTTTTGGAGTTTTTTAAGGTTGGATTATTTACTATAGGAGGAGGTTTAGCTTCTCTTCCGTTTTTATATGAGTTAGCAGAAAAATATACTTGGATTAATAACTCTATGATTGCTGATATGATAGCAATATCTCAATCAACCCCAGGACCTATTGGTATAAATATGGCTACATATGCAGGATTTAAGGCAGGAGGAATACTTGGAGGAATTGTTGCTACATTTGCTATAGTACTACCTTCATTTATTATAATTGTCATAGTTGCAAACTTTTTAAATAAATTTAAAAATAGTAAGTTAGTAGATAGTGCATTTAAAGGTTTAAGACCTGCTGTTACTGGACTTATTGCTGTTGCTTGGTTTGAGATTATAAAAATATCTATAATAAATGTAAGTAAGTTTTTACAAACTAATAAATTATTTGATGTAGTTATAAACTTTAAGGCTTTAATAATATTTTTAGTTATATTTTTCTTAACTAAAAAGTTTGATAAGCATCCTATAGTTTTTATAGGTATAGGAGCATTAGCAGGTATAGTATTTAAATTATAATTTTAAAATTAATTATTAGTTGAGATAATTAAGTATTTATACCATTTAGGATTAATGTTTGTATATTTAAATATTATTTTGTATACCAGATTTTAATAAAGCTAAAAAGAAGTTAAAGAGTTTGAATAATTTTTTATTATCTTCTAAAAATAATTGTATATGAATGATAGTGAATATTTTAATTTCTTGTAATAATATAGCTCGCTCGATTATAATCTATAAGTTTTCCTCCATGCTAAAAATTATCGCCAACGATATATCCTTGCTCTCGCTATGGATACATCCGTTGCTTAAAATGTTGGTTAAACTTATATTATTAACTTTTCTAATGGGTAATTTAAATATGAACTAAAGTATTGCTATTAGGTTATTTATAGGAGGTATAAAATGGATTTTAAAAATGATGGAATGATAGGTAATTTACCTAAAAATATAAATAAAGAAGTACCAACTCCAAATGCTGATGCAAAGAGAATAACAAAGCTTGTAAAGCATGATGGTGATGTTGTTGGGTATGAGTTATCAAATGGTCAAAGGGTAAGCAAGGATGAAGGAATACAAATGGCTAAAATGGGGGAAATAGCAGGTGTTGCTGTTGCTACTAGAAAAGGAAATGAATATTTAAGAAGCTTACCAGATGAAAATGAAAATAATAATTTAGGTAATTTACCTAGTATAACTGATTAATAAAAAAGGTCTAAGATATATTATTATCTTAGACCTTTTTTAAATGAAGTATTTTACAGGCACGTCACTTTAGAAAATGTAAATTGTTGGAGACAAGAGTAAAGCTAAATTTAATCATTTTTCATTTGCATCATTAAAAAATGAATCAATCCCCATGGAAAATTAGGTGAATTAGCTTGAGTTACACATTCAACATTAAGAATTAAAGAAGCATCTAACACTATATACTCAGGAGTTAAACCTTCTCTTACTTTATAACCCTTAATATTATTATTTTTTCTATCTATTTCAGTAACTAAAAAAGGAAATGAAGTTCTGTTTACACATTTACCATTTTCAAGTTTTGTACATTGAGTTATTCTAACCACTCCATTACAAGATTTTATCATATCAAATATTGTAGGTTTTTCTTCTGGTTTATTATCAGGTTTATTTGATTTTATACATTCTACTTTTAGTATTTGGTCAGCTTTTAATACTATATCTTCATATGGTTTATCATCTTTTAATACAGTTCCTTCTATAAAATCACAAGTTTTATATAATCTTTTTATTTGTATAACATTTGTCTTAGTATTCATACACTGTCCATCAATTCTTAAAGAGCAGTAAGTAATTTTTAATATTTTACTGTTACATTGTTCAATTGCTTGATAAATATCATAAGGATTTAATGTCTTTAAATTAAAGTCAGGTCTTACATAATAGCTCAAAATAATCCCTCCCCTTGGTAAAAGGTGTCTATATTATACTATGACAAAGATTTAGAAGAGTTACTTTTATTATCTATATTGACATTGGAATATAAAGGAAGTAAAATGTAATTACATGTGTATATACAGAAGAAAAGGGGGATTTTATGAACAGTAAGTTAAACACAAAAGAAGTTATTATGGCAGCATTACTATGTGCTATAGGAATTATGATACCAATGATTTCACCAATAAAGATAGTGCTTGAACCAGCATCATTTACATTGGCAAGCCATGTTGCAATATTTATAGCTATGTTTATATCAACAAAAGTGGCATTACTTGTTACAGTAGGAACAACTATAGGATTTTTTATAGGAGGTTTTCCGATAGTTGTAGTGGCAAGAGCATTAAGTCATTTAGTTTTTGTAATTCTTGGAATGAGTTTAATTAAAAATAAGGAAAGTATTACTATTAAAGGATCTTTAGGAAGTTCATTTATTATAGGAATGATTCATGGTATTTGCGAAGTCTTAGTTGTTATACCATTTTATTTTAATTCATCTTTATCTCCAGCATATTATGATAAAGGCTTTTTACAGGGAGTTATATTATTAGTAGGAGTAGGAACGGTTATACATAGTATGTTAGATTTCTCTTTATCAGTATATATATGGAACTTACTTCCAAAAGGATTTGTAAATAAAATAGGTAAAGAAGAAAAATTAGGTAAAGTGCAAAAAGTCTAGGATATCCTAGACTTTTTTTAGTGTAAATAATCTATGATATAAATCTTTGATAATTATCACCTTAAATTTTAACTAAAACATATGTATAAATTGCACGCTATTGTCATATGGATATATTTAGAATATAAAAATTAATACTTTACATATAACATAGGAGTGATAATTTGAAGATATTAATTATACATGGAAGTCCAAGAAGGGGTAACACGTGGAAAATACTAAACAAAGTTAAAGAAAAAATAAATGAAGAAATTGATGCAGATTATGAAATAATAGAACTTAGTAAAATGAAAATACCAATGTGTACGGGATGCTTTAACTGTATATTAAAAAGTGAAGAAAAATGCCCACACTATGAAAGTATAAAATATATAAATGATAAAATTACTTGGTGCGATGCAATGATAATAACATCTCCAGTATATTCACTTCAAATATCAGGTCAACTTAAAAACTTTATAGACCATATGTCATACAACTTTCATAGACCTAAATACTTTAATAAAAAAGCACTTATAATAACTACAACAGGAGGCGTTAGGGCTAAAGAAATTGCTAATTATATAAAGGAAGTACTTACATTTTGGGGAATAAATACTACTTATAAATTACCAATAGTATATAGAGATAATAATTTAGAAAAATATGATAAGCAAATTGATAAAGTATTAAGTAAATTTATATATACCTTAAAAAATGAAAAAATTAAAGCTCCTACTTTTAAAACTGTTGCAAGTTACAATTCATTTAGGAGTATGTCTACAACATTTTATACTAAAGGAAATCCAGACTATGATTATTGGAAAAATAGTGAACTTTATAAATATCCATATCATCCAGATGTAAATATAGGCAAGGTAAAGAGCGTATTTGGGAATACACTTTACAAAGTTATTTCAAAACGAATGAAAAATAATAAGGATATGAAATATAACGAAAGAAAAATTAAAATTATAAAACGACTGCCTAAAGAAGAGGGAGTTAACTTATAGTGAGTTTAAAGACCTTATAGAAAATTATTTTGTAAAAGATTATGAAGAATTGGAAGATGATTATTACTTAGTGAAGGTTATAAGACCATCTAAGTGTAAGCAAGAGATGTATACTGATTATATAAGAATAATTAAATAAAGGATATAGTAAAAATAAACTTAGGAAATTTACAATCTAATTTATAATTCCTAAGTTTATTTTTATGTAGATAAATTGATAAAATATTTAATTTTATTATCATTTTAAATTATACCTAATTATAGCTTTTTCCTTTAAATACTATATATAGTATTTGAGTATAAAAATACAAAATAAAAATACAATATATTGTGTCAGGATAAAATTTAAAAGAATATAATAATATAGGATAATTTGACAAAAATGATGATAAGAGGTGTGTTTATGATAAAACTTGAAAAAAGAGATGGCACTTATGAAGTTTTTGACAAAAACAAAATAATAAATGCCATTTACAAGTCAACTATAAACAGCAAATATGGAATAGACAAAAATTTAGGGAAAAAAATAGCTGATAATATAGAAAAAATGGTTAATGAAAATAAGATAAACCTTACAGTTGAAGATATACAAGACAATGTTGAGGTTTTACTTATGGAATCTAATAGAAAAGATGTAGCTAAAAATTACATTTTATATAGAGAAAAAAGATCAGACATAAGAAAATCTAAATGGCAAATGGATGAACTTCAAAAATCTATTTGGGCTAATAAATATCAATATAACAATGAAACCTTTAATGAATGGATAGAGAGAGTATCTGGAGGAAATAAAAAAATAGCAAAATTAATAAGAGAGAGAAAATTCTTGTTTGCAGGAAGAATACTTGCAAATAGAGGATTACCTAAAGACGGCATAAAAGTAACTTATTCAAACTGCTATGTATTAAGTCCTCCACAAGATAACTTAGAAAGTATATTTGATACAGCAAAATATTTGGCAAGAACATTTAGTTATGGTGGAGGGGTAGGTATTGATATATCAAATCTAAGACCAAGAGGAGCACTAGTTCACAACTCTGCAAAAACTACTACAGGTGCTGTATCATTTATGGATCTTTACTCTATGACAACAGGGCTTATAGGTCAAAGAGGAAGACGTGGAGCTTTAATGATATCTATGGATGTAAATCACCCAGATATAGAAGAGTTTATAGATTTAAAAACTGATTTAGAAAAAGTAACTAAGGCAAACATATCAGTTAAAATAAATGATGAGTTTATGAAAGCAGTTTTAAATAAATCTATGTATGAATGTAAGTTTAAAGTAAAAGCTGACGGAGAAGAAATAGTAAAAGAAGTTGATGCATATAAGCTATTTATGAAGCTTATAACTAACAACTGGGACTTTGCAGAACCTGGAATACTATTTTGGGACAACATAGAAAAAAATCACTTATTAAGTGAAGATAAAAACTTTAAATATGCTGGAGTTAACCCTTGTGCAGAAGAACCACTTCCAGCAGGTGGAAGTTGCTTACTAGGATCTATAAACTTATCAGAGTTTGTAATTGCTCCATTTACAGAACATGCTATGTTTGATAAAGCTAAATTTAAATCATGTGTCAGAGATTGTGTAGTTGGATTAAATGAAGTACTAGAAGAAGGATTAGACCTTCACCCACTAAAAGAACAAAGAGAAAGTGTATCAAAATACAGACAAATAGGTCTTGGTGTTATGGGTATTGCAGATATGCTTATAAAGCTTAATATAAGATATGGATCAGATGAAGCTATTAAATTATGTGAAGAACTATCAAATATAATGTTAAATGAAGCAGTAAAACAATCAGCATTTCTAGCTAAAGAATATGGAACTTATGAAAAATATAATGAAAAGGCTTTATTTAAATCAAGTTTCTTTATAAATAATGTAAAAGAAGATGTAAAGGATTTAGTAAAAAAATATGGACTTAGAAATTCACAACTTCTTACAATACCACCAACAGGGTCAATATCAACAATGCTTGGAGTAAGTGGTGGAATCGAGCCAATGTTTAATTTATCTTACTTTAGAAAAACAGAAAGCTTACACAATGAAGATGTATACTATAAAGTATATACTCCTATAGTAAAAGAGTATATGGATATAAATGAAATAACTAATGAAGAAGATTTAGGCGATATATTTGTAACTGCTATGAACTTAAAACCAGAAGAAAGAATAAAAATGCAAAAGGCATGGCAAATAAATATAGATGCTTCAATATCATCAACAATAAATCTTCCATATGAAGCAACCGTTGAAGATGTTTACAATATATATGTAAGTGCATGGAAAAATAATTTAAAAGGAATAACAATATATCGTGATGGATGCAAAAGAAGTGGAGTACTTTTAAATGAAAAACCTAAAGAAAATATGAAGAAATAGAGAAAGAAGAAAAAATAAATGAAGAAGAAACAGAAAAATTTGTATGTCCAGAGTGTGGCAATGAATCTATAATACCTACTGGTGGATGTGGAATATGTCTACAATGTGGATATAGTAAATGTAATTAAAGGAAGGAATATATTTATTAAATTTACAAATACTATTGATGATAAACTTAAACAGGAGGAAAGCTATGAAAGCAAATAAAATGGTAGTTGCAGCATTATCATTAGCATTATCCTTATCAATGGTAGCTTGTAATAAAAAAGAAAATACACCAGCAAATGGTGATAAAACAACAACAGAACAAAATACTGCAGATACTACAAATAATGCAAACAATGATTATGTAGAAAAATACTCAAGATTTTATGGAGATACTTTAGGTAATTTAGGTAATTACAGAATGTATGAAACACCAGAAGCTACAACTGAGTACTACAAAACTAATCAATACCCAGGAAATGAAAAATACGTAGAAGAATTAAAAGCAGCATACAAAGATTCAAGAGATAAAATACAAACATTTGTTGATGATTTAAAAAATGATGCAAAAACAGATGATAAAGAAATTTCAGATATGAATCAAAAGTTAATAGCTGAAGGTGAAAAAACTATATCAAATATAGATGCTAGATTAAAGAATTTAGACAACTTACCTAAGGATATATATAGTAAATCACAAGATGACTTTATAAGAGCAGTTGATGAAGCTACAAAAGTAAAAGATAATACAACAAATGACTTTAACAACTTATTAGATAAAATGAATAAAGCTTTAGGAATAAATCCAAATGCAATGCAAAACCCAGGTACAATGAGCAATACAAATAAAAATACAAACACAGATACTAAAAAATAAATATATAAGCCTATAAAAATAATATTTTTGTAGGCTTTTTTATTAAATTTAAATAATAAAAAATTTTAGGGTTAAGTAATAATTGTATAAAATAACCTTAATACAAAATATAGAAAACTAAACTTTTAATCATATCATAATCATAAGATTTAATTCATATTAATACATTTATAGTATAATTTAAAAACATAAACTTGATAGGGGGAAAATCAATTTATGAAAAAATTAAAGATAACAGAAACATCATTAAGGGATGGACATCAGTCATTAATAGCAACAAGACTAAAAACCAATGAGATAATACCAATACTTGAAACTATGGACCAAGTAGGATATTATGCAATGGAAGTTTGGGGTGGAGCTACATTTGATGCATGTATACGCTTTTTAAACGAAGACCCATGGGAAAGATTAAGACTAATAAGAAAGCATGTTAAAAATACTAAGCTTCAAATGCTTTTAAGAGGTCAAAACTTATTAGGATATAGAAACTATGCAGATGATACTGTAGAAAAGTTCATT
>NZ_CATXCO010000072.1:0-9971 GCF_958366745.1 uncultured Romboutsia sp. | reverse complement strand
ATAGTTATGGTATTAATAATTGGTGGCTTTATAGTTATACCTAATATGTTTATGGAACAGTCAAAGCCAGTAGACTATACTATTTTACAAAGAGAAGCTATACCAGAAAAGATACTAGATATGATGGATAAATATGTAAATGAAGAAAGAGCATTAGCCGTTAAGTTAAATAATAAGATTTATGTAGTTGTAACTAGAGGTAATGATAAGAATCACGGTATAGAAATGGATAAAATAGATGTTGTAAAACAAGATGATAAGAATATAATGAGAGTAAAAGTAGTATATAAAGATAAGGAAAAATCATATCCATACATAGTAGTTGAAACTAATTTAAATGAATTACCTGATTCAATAGAATTGAATACATCAGTAGAGGACAATTAATAAAATAAAAAATAATCGAGTTGATTTTATAACAAAAATCAACTCGATTATTTTTTATAGGTAGTTTTATAATACAAAAGCATTTTTTCAATGGTAAATGCAGAAAAAACAATAACCAATATAAGGGTTTTAACATAGCATATATTATCATGAAAAAAAGGGGTGTTATTTTGAGTACTATAGTTCAGAAATATGGTGGGACATCAATGGGGAGTATTGAAAAAATAAAATCCGTTGCCAAAAAAGTAATATTAGAAAAAGAAAAAGGAAATGATGTAGTAGTTGTAGTTTCTGCAATGGGAAAAACAACAAATAAGCTTGTTGATTTAGCTAAAGAAATATCTGTAAATCCTGATAAGAGAGAACTTGATGTACTTTTATCAACAGGAGAACAAATATCAATATCTTTGCTAGCTATTGCAATTCAGTCTTTGGGATATGATGCTATATCTTTTACAGGATATCAAGCTGGTATAAGAACAAAAGGTATTCACTCAAAAAGTGAGATAGAAAGTATTGATATTGATAGGATAAAAGAAAATCTTGAACAAGGCAAAATTGTTATTGTAGCAGGATTTCAAGGAATAAATGAGAGTGGAGATATAACAACATTGGGAAGAGGAGGTTCTGATACTACTGCTGTTGCATTAGCTGCATCGCTTGGATGTAATTGTATTATATATACAGATGTAGAAGGGATATATCCTGTTGATCCAAAGCTTTATCCAAATGCAAAAAAAATAGATTGCATAGGGTACAAAGAGATGATAGAAATGTCAAGGCTAGGTGCTGGAGTAATGGAAACTACTTCGGTGGAAATAGGTTACAGAAAAAATGTACCTATATATGTAACTTCAAGTAGTAAGGATACTAAGGGAACTTATATAACTGGAAATGAGAGTACTATAAATTGCAAACCTATAATAGGAATTGCTATAGATAATAATACTTCTATATTAACTATAAAAAATATCTTATTAAAATCTAATGACATATCCATAATATTTGACATATTATCCAATGAGAATTTAGAAATTAAAATGATAAATCAAATAGCTTCTGATAATGAAAATACAAACCTTTCTTTTATTGTAAGCAAAGGTGACTTAGGTTGCGTAGATAAGGCAATGTATGAAATAAAGTCAGAATTAAATCATGTAGAAGTTTATAAAGATTTAGATATAAGCACAATATCAGTTGTTGGTAAAGGAATCAATTATGATGTTATAAATAAAATATTTAATATATTTAAGACTAATAATATTGATTTTAAACAAGCATTTACATCTGAATTAAGTATATCTTTTATAGTAGATGACAAATATAAACAAAGCTTTATAGAACTAGTAGTGGACGAGTTTAATTTATAGTATATTGACAATTGATAATGAAGATAATTTTTATATTTATTAATAAAATTTAAAAATAATGGAGGGGTAAAAAATGAAGCGAGTAAACTTAGCTATAGTAGGTGCAACAGGAATGGTTGGAAGAACATTTTTAAAGGTATTAGAAGAAAGAAAGTTTCCAATAAATAATCTATATTTATTTTCATCTGAAAAATCTGCAGGAACAGAACTAACTTTTAGAGGTAAAGAATATAAGGTAGAAGCATTAACAGAAGAATCATTTGATAGAGATATAGATATAGCGTTATTTTCAGCAGGGGGAGATGTAAGCAAGAAGTTTGCTCCTATAGCGAGAGACCATGGAGTTATAGTAGTTGATAATAGTAGTGCTTGGAGAATGGAAAATGATGTGCCATTGGTGGTTCCAGAAGTTAATCCTAAAGATGTAGATTGGAATAATGGTATAATAGCAAATCCAAACTGTTCAACAATTCAATCTGTAGTTCCATTAACAAAGCTTCATGAAGCTTTAAAAATAAAAAGGATAGTTTATTCTACTTACCAAGCAGTATCAGGTTCTGGAGTAGGTGGTATAAAAGATTTAGAAAATGGAATTAATGGTGGAGAAAATAAGAAATATCCACATCAAATAGCATACAATTGCCTTCCTCATATAGATGAATTTTTAGATAACGGTTATACAAAAGAAGAAATGAAAATGATTAATGAAACTAAGAAAATATTAAATGATGATAGTATAAGAGTAACAGCTACAACTGTTAGGGTTCCAGTTAAATATGGACATTGTGTCTCTATTAACTTAGAATTTGAAAATCCTTTTGAAATGGATCAAATATATAAATTACTTCAAAAAACTGAAGGGGTTAATATAGTTGATGATGTTAAAAATAATGTTTATCCTATGCCTATAGATGTAGAAGGAAAAGATGAAGTTTATGTTGGAAGAATAAGAAGAGATTATAGTGTTGAAAATGGAATAAATATGTGGGTTGTAGCGGATAACATAAGAAAAGGTGCTGCAACAAATACAGTTCAAATAGCTGAATTATTAATAAAAAAATTAAAATAGGGGGATTTCATTATGAAGAAATTATTTGAAGGGTCTGGAGTGGCACTTGTTACACCTTTTAAAGATGGAAAAGTAAACTATGAAAAATTGGGAGAATTAATAGAGTGGCATATAGCAAACAAAACAGATTCGATAATAGTATGTGGTACAACTGGAGAATCTGCAACTATGACTGATGAAGAAAGAAAAACAACTATAAAATTTGTAGTAGATAAAGTTAATAAAAGAATACCTGTTATAGCAGGTAGTGGAAGTAATAATACGGCATATTCAATAGAATTAAGTAAATATTGTCAAGAAGTAGGAGTAGATGGCTTATTAATAGTAACACCATACTATAATAAATCAACTCAAGATGGATTGATAAAACATTATACTACTATAGCTAATAGTGTAGATTTACCAATAATACTTTATAATGTACCTGGAAGAACAGGAGTTAATATAAAACCAAGCACAGTAGAAAAGCTTTCTAAGATTGAAAATATAGTGGCAATAAAAGAAGCGAGTGGAGATATAAGCCAAGTTGCTGAAATAGCTAGATTATGTGGAGAAGACTTTACGATATATAGTGGAAATGATGATCAAATAGTTCCTATATTATCTCTTGGTGGAAGTGGTGTTATATCTGTTTTAGCTAATGTACTACCTAAAGAAACTCATGATATAGTAGAAAAATATTTGGCAGGGGATGTTGTAGAATCGAGAAAATTACAATTAGGTGTAAACGAATTAGTAAGCTCATTGTTTATAGAAGTTAATCCAATACCAGTTAAGGCAGCTATGAACTTGATGGGAATGGAAGCTGGAGAACTTAGACTACCATTAACAAATATAAGTGAACAAAATTTGGAAATATTACGCAATAATATGATGAAGTATGGAATTAAAGTAGATTAATTCAAAATAACAGAGGTGATAAGATGATAAATGTAGTTGTTAGTGGATGTAATGGAGCAATGGGCAGAGTTTTAACTAAGGCTATAGAGGAAATGGAAGATATAACAATAGTTGCTGGGATAGATAAAAATATAAATTCATATAAAAATACCTATCCAGTATATAAATCACCATTATTAGTAAAAGAAGAATGTGATGTTATAATAGATTTTTCAAAGCCATCTAATTTAAGTGGGTTACTTGAATATTCGGTGAACAATAATATTGCGCTTGTGATAGCAACTACTGGATTTAGTGAAGAAGAAGAAAATAAAATAAAAGAAGTATCTAAATTCACAAGAATATTTAAGTCTTCAAATATGTCAGTAGGCGTAAATGTATTAATAAATTTATCAAAACAAGCAACTAATACATTGGGTAATATAACTGATATAGAAATAATAGAAAAACATCATAATAAAAAAGTTGATGCACCAAGTGGAACTGCAAAAATGATAGCTAATGCTATAAATAAAGAGTTAGATGATTCAATGGAATTTAATTATGGAAGAAGTGGAAATGACGCAAAGAGAAAAGAAAAAGAAATAGGAATACATGCAATTCGTGGAGGAACAATACCGGGAGAGCATACAGTAATATTTGCAGGACTAGATGAGATTGTAGAGATAAAACACACAGCTTTATCTAAAAAAGTTTTTGCCCAAGGCTCTATAAAAGCAGCACAATATATTTTAAATAAAGAAAATGGATTATATGATATGAACAACTTAATAAATAATAATTAGTAAATTAAGTTGGGTGCTACCTAATGATTAAAATCATTGGGAAGCACTCATTTTTTGATTTTAAATATTTTATATTTAGAGATTTAATTAATCTAGAATGCATAAAATAAAGCTAATTAACTTAACTATATAAATTTAAATAAATTATTTATATTTAATAATTATTTATAAAAAGTAGGGAAAAATATAAATTAAAATAATATCTAGAGGTGAATAAATGTTAGATTTAGATAAATATAAAGTTAGTATAGAAGATTTAAAGTGTAAAAATGCATTAGACAATATAGATTTCAAGACAACAGAGGAAATAACACCTATAAGAGAAATAATAGGTCAGAATAGAGCTGTTCAAGCTATAGAATTTGGACTAAAAATGAAACAAAAAGGATATAACATATATGTAGCAGGAGCTAGTGGAATAGGAAGAACAAGCTATACCTATAATTTAATTGAAAAGAACTTTAAGTCTAATGACAATTTGAAAGATTGGGTATATGTAAATAACTTTAAAAATACAAATGAACCAATAGCATTATCTTTTAAACCAGGAGGAGGTAAGGCATTTAAAAAGGATATAGAAGATATCGTAGATAAATTAAAAAATGAAGTTCCGAAGATATTCAATTCAAAGGAGTATGAATATCATAGTAGGATACTAATGAGTGAATTAGAAAGCAATATTGAAAATATAATAAAGGAACTAAATGAATTTGCAAGACCAAGGGGATTTAAATTTCAAGTTACAGATAGAGGATTAATGAGTATTCCTATGAAAGAAAATGGAGAACTTATGCAAGATAGTGAACTTGGAACTCTTACTGCAGTTGAAATTCAAAAGATACGAGAAGAAGGACTAAAGTTAAATCAGGATAGTAAAGATTACATAGATAAGATAAAAATGTGTGAAGAATCATACAAGAATAAAATGAAAGACTTAGATAAAACAGTAGGAAAAAGCCTTGTTGGTTTCTATGAGCAATACTTAATTAATAAATACGGAAAAGATGAAAAGATAAAAAAATATATAGAGGATTTAGGCATAGATATAGTAACCAATATAGATAAATTTAAAGAAGATGATGATAATAGACAAAATCCTATGGCTATGTTAGGTATTATGGGTCCTAAAAATCAAGAGAAATACTTTAATAAATATAAAGTTAATTTGTTTATAGATAATAGTGATTGTGATAAGTGTAAGATTATAACAGAGAGTAATCCTACATACTATAACCTTGCTGGATGTGTAGAGTATAAAAATGAAATAGGAGCCTTGACAACAAGTTTTATGGAAATAAAGCCAGGAGCTTTACATAAAGCCAATGGAGGATATTTAATATTAAATGTAAAGGACTTATTATCAAATCCGTTTTCTTGGGATTGTCTAAAAAGAACTCTAAAAACAGGAACTATATCTATTGAATCTATAAACAAGCAGTATGGATATCTAGTAACATCTACTTTAAAGCCAGAACCTATAGAATTAGATACAAAAGTTATATTAATTGGAGATAATTATTTTTATAGCATTCTTTATGCACATGAAGAAGACTTTAGAAACTTATTTAAGATAATGGCAGATTTTGATATAGAAATAGATAAGAATGAAGAAAATATATATAAAACAGCTCAATTAATAGCTAATAAGTGTGAAGAAGAAAATTTAAAGCATTTTACTAAAGGGGCTGTAGAAAAGTTGATTGAATACAGTACTAGGGTAAGTGATAGTAAAGATAAGCTTACAGCAAGGTTCAATAAAATCTTAGATATAATATATGAAGCAGATGCAATAAGTGATGAAAATCAACCATATATAACCGAAGTGAATGTAAAAAATGCGATAGACCAAAAGAAATATAGAAGTAATAAATATGAAGAAAAACTAAATGAAATGTTTAAAGATGGAACGCTTTTAATAGATATAGATGGCGAAAAGGTTGGACAAATAAATGGACTAGCTGTAATGGGAACTGGAGAGTATTCCTTTGGAAAGCCATCTAAAATAACAGCTTCAACATATAATGGTAGAAGAGGAGTTATAAATATAGAAAGAGAAATAAAACAAAGTGGTAGTATACATGATAAGGGAGTTTTAATTTTAAGTGGATATTTAGGCTCAAGATATGGAAAAGAAAAACCATTATCTATAACTACATCTATAACATTTGAACAAAACTATAATGGAGTTGATGGTGATAGTGCATCTAGTACAGAACTATACGCTATTATATCTAGTATAGCAAATATATCTATAAAGCAATATATAGCTGTAACAGGTTCTGTAAGTCAAAAGGGTGAAATACAACCGATAGGTGGCATAAATGAGAAAATAGAAGGATTCTTTGATGTATGTAAAATAAAAGGATTTACAGGTAATCAAGGGGTTATGATGCCTATACAAAATGTTAAGAATCTTCTTCTTAAAGATGAAGTAGTTGAAGCTATAAAAGAAGGTAAATTTAATATATATGCAATAAAAAGTATAGAAGAAGGATTGGAAATACTTACAGGTAAAAGTATAGAAGAAATAGACAAGTTGGTTAATGAGAATTTAGATAGATATAGAAAATCCTCTAAAGATGAAGAAGATAACGAGGAAAATAAAAATAATAAAGAGAGTAAAGGTAAGGACAAATAATAAAGAAATATATAATATCTTAAAAGTTTAAATCGGTCTGAAATATTATTTTTCAGACCGATTATATATATTAAATCTTTCCTATATACATATTATTTTCTGTAATTACATAATTCAACTGAGCATCGTGATTTTCTTTAGGGATAGAATCAAATACTTGTAAGTCAAAAGCTATACCAATAGTTATAGCATCATCTCTAAGGTGTTCAATAAATCTATCATAAAATCCACCACCATATCCTAATCTGTAGCAATCTTTATCATAGGCTACTGCGGGAACTATAAGAATATCAATAGCCTCTACATTTAATTCATTAGATGGGTCTTTTTTGGGTTCTCTTATACCGTAAGCTCCTATATTTATACCATCTTTTAAATTAGTAATTTTAAAAGGTATAAGCTTTCTTTCATCTTTTATAGTTACAGGAGCTGCAACAGTTTTTCTAAGAGATATAAGTTTAGTAATTAATTGGTCTGTTTTTACTTCATTATTAAAATCTAAATAAAGCATAATAGTATTGGCATCTTTTATGCAGTTCATTGAAAGTAATTTTTCTGTGATTTTTTGAGAGTTTGTAGATATAAAATCAGTGTCTTTATTATTTCTATATTCTATAACCTTTTTTCTGAAATCTTTTTTCATAAAATCGACCCCTTTTTTTATCTGGTATAATATGTATAATATTTATTATCTTAATATAAATCTTAGTATGTTTGAATAAATTAAATCAATAGAAATGATAGTAGTAATAAAAAGAGTAGCTTGTAATATAATATACAGAGTACTATGTAAAGGAGATGCAATCTAATGATATCAAAGAAAAAAGCCATAATATACGGTGTGTTGCTGGTTGTAATTACATTTCTAATTACTTCTACACTAAATATAGCTTTAGGTGGAAAAGTAGTAATAAGTAAAGAAACATATGAAGCATATAAAAAGTACAATAAGATGATCGCCTTAGAGGAGTTAGTGAAAGATGATTTTTATCAAAAGACATCAGATGAAAAACTAGTTGATGGTGCAATAAAAGGAATGTTTTCTGGATTAGATGATAAATATTCTCAATATTATACTAAGGCAGAATTTGAGAAATTAAAGGAACAAACGAGTGGTTCGTTTGTAGGGATAGGTGTGTATATAAGCCCAACATCAGATGATGATCATATAACTATAATTGCACCTATAGATGGTTCTCCTGCAGAAAAGAGTGGAATAAAGGCAGGGGATAAGATATTAAAAGTAGATGGTAAAGTTGTATCAGCTCAAAATTCTGATGAAGCTATTACCATGATTAAAGGTAAAAAAGGAACAGAAGTAGAATTAACTATAAAGAGAGGCGAGCAGATACTAGACGTTAATGTAAAAAGAGATGAAATAGTATCTAAAACAGTTGAAGGTAAAGTGTTAGATGATAATATAGGGTACATAAAAATAACATCATTTAGTGAACATACAAATAAAGAGTTTGAAAAAACATTAAATACATTAAAGCAAAGTGATATAAAAGGACTTGTTATAGATCTAAGAGATAATCCAGGAGGATTATTAAATGTATGTAAAGATATAGCTGATAGCTTAATAGGAGAAGGTACTATAGTTTATACAAAGGATAATAAGGGAAATACTGAATACTTAAAATCAGATAAAGAAAAGTTAGGTTTACCTATAGCAGTGTTAACTAATGAGGGAAGTGCATCAGCATCTGAGATACTTACTGGGGCTATTATAGATAATAAAGCAGGTATATCTGTAGGTACTACTACATTTGGTAAAGGTCTAGTTCAAAGTGTTAGAGAGTTAAAGGATGGAACAGGATATAAGTTAACAACAGCTCAATACTTTACTCCTAGTGGAGAATATATAAATGGTAAAGGTATAAAGCCAACTATTGAGGAAAAAGATGAGGAAAAACAATTAGATGTTGCTTTGAAATGGATAAAAGAGCAAATAAGTAAATAAGGTAATATAATTTTATAAAATATAAAATTGAAAAATATTTTATAAAATATTTTATAAGTGGAAAATGTGAATATATTTAACAAAATAACTTTAAAAATAAAAGGAAATGATATTACTTTGTAGAATTAAAAATACAAAAGAAGTTAATAATTATTAATAGGAAGTGATTTTATGAGTAAATATATATCAAATGTTGTTAACTTTCAAGAATATAAAGATAAAAAGAATAAACAATTAGAATTAGATAGAGAAGAACTTTTGCAACTAATTAAGAAAATAGTTACAACTAAATAAAAGAAAAATGCATTGGGATCCTCTCAATGCATTTTTCTTTTATAAAAGATTTAATTATCTTGAAATAAGAAAATAATTAATAAACAAACATATATTAAAGCAATGTTTAAATAAAGATATCCTATAATTAAGACAGTCTTAAATCATTAATATAGTCTTGAAATTGAGAAAACTCATTTTCATCTTCTAATTCTATTACTGTTGAGTTTTCATTATCAAAGTTTTTTAGATAAATAGTATGATTGTTTTCTAACTTATCATAATAAATGCATCTATATCCATCTTCATATAAGTTTTTTATAGTATTAAAGTCGGACATAACATCATCTCCTTATTAAAAATATTATAATTTTATTATATTTTTTCACAATTTGAGTATAATATGTGTAGTTTAAGAATGTATAAGTATAGCTAATAAAGAAAAAAATAAAAAAAATAGAAAAATTTTAAAAAAAGTATTGACCATATAAAAAAGTGGTAATATAATAATAAGTGTCCAAGAGAGAGGACAAAAAAGAACTTTGAAAATTAAACAGTAGGTTAATTTATAGAATTGAAACTAACA